>JAKONL010000238.1 GCA_022701965.1 Burkholderiaceae bacterium
GCCGTCAACATCCAGTCCAAGGACGAATGACCCAGCCATGCGCCTGCATGGCGCGAAGACTTGAACGAAGCCAGGCCAGCCGCGTGTGACACAGCCCTCCGACGTCGTGCCGGCCACGCATCGCCAGCCCTTGTTCCGCAGCTTCTGGATCGGCGGATTCGAGGGCGCGGACCATGTCAACGGCTTCGGCCTGCCTCTGGATCCGAACGGGCGCAACGGACATGACCGTCGTTTCGACGAAGACTACGCGGCGCTCGCTGCGCTTGGCATCCGGACGATCCGTGAATCGATCGGCTGGCGCCTGATCGACGGTCGAGGACTGGATGGTCTGCGGCAGCTCGAGGCGCAGGCACGTTCGGCGCGCACGCATGGCATCCAGGTGATCTGGACGCTGATGCACTACGGCTGGCCGGCGCCGCTCGATCCGTTCTCGCAGCCCGACCGGTTCGTCGACGCCTTCGCCGCGCATTGCGCACATCTGGCCGAAGTCCTGGCGGGCATTGGCGGCGTGTCGCAGGTCTACCAGCCGGTCAACGAGATCTCGTTCCTGGCCTGGGCCGCGTCGAGCACGGGCCTCATCCATCCGCACGTGCCGTCGGCGCCGGAGAACGGCTACCTGCTCAAGCGGGTGCTGGTGCGCGCGACGCTGCGTGCCATCGACGCCGTCCGCGCCGTCGACCCGGGGGCGCGCTTCGTCCATACCGATCCGCTGATCCATATCGAGCCGCCGCTCGGCGCGGGGCCGGGCGTCACCTCCGCCGCTCTCGCCGGCCACGAACGGCAGTTCGAGGCGTGGGACATGCTCGCCGGGCGCATCGCGCCGGAACTCGGCGGCGCGATGCACTACCTCGACGTGCTGGGCATCAACTACTACCACGACAACCAGTGGGAAGAAGGCAGCGGCGCCCGGCTGCACTGGCATCTGGGCGATCCGCGACGCCGCTCCTTCGCCGACCTGGCCGCCGCGCTCCGGCAGCGCTACGGCCGACCGATGTGCATCTCCGAGACGGGCCACATCGGCCAGGGTCGCGGTGCCTGGCTCGACCACATGGTCGAGGAGCTTGCCGAATGCGACGCGCGCGGCGTGCCGATCGGCGGCATGTGCCTCTATCCGCTCATCGACCGGCCCGACTGGCAGGACGCCGGCCACTGGCATCACAGCGGACTCTGGGACGTGCCCGGCGCCGACCACGGCGACTTCACCCGCCACCTCTGCCAACCCTACGCCGACCGCCTGCGCCACTGGCAGCACGCGCTCGAGACCGCTCCGCTTTCCTCGTTCTTCCCTTCCAGGCGTCCCACCATGACCACACTGATCGTCTTCTCCCACCTGCGCTGGGACTTCGTCTACCAGCGTCCGCAGCAACTGATGTCGCGTCTTGCCATGACCCATCCGGTCGTGTTCGTGGAGGAGCCGATGCCCGGTGCCGACCACGCGTGGCTGGAACAGCACAGCCCGTGCGCCGGCGTGATCGTGCTGCGCATGCACCTGCCGGGTCATGGCGCAGGTTTTCACGACGAGCATTTCAGCGGCATGCAGGCACTGCTCGGGCGCTACCTGATCGACAACCGGATCGAGGACTATGCGCTCTGGTTCTACACGCCGATGGCCCTGCCGATGGCCGAAGGACTCACGCCGCGCGGCATGGTCTACGACTGCATGGACGAACTCGCCGCGTTCGACTTCGCGCCCCCGGCACTGATCGCGCGCGAGAACGCGCTTTTCGACGCCGTGGACCTGGTGTTCACCGGCGGACGCAGCCTCTACGAATCCAAGCGCAGCCGGCACGCCGACGTGCACTGCTTCCCGAGCAGCGTGGACCATGGACACTTCGGCCGGCGCGACGTCGAGGACCATCCCGACCAGCGCGCCATCGCACGGCCGCGCCTGGGCTACTACGGCGTGATCGACGAGCGCCTGGACCTGAGCCTGGTCGCCGCGCTGGCCGACGCGCATCCCGAGTGGCAGGTGGTGATGGTCGGCCCGGTCGTGAAGATCGATCCGGCGTCCCTGCCGCGCCGTGCGAACGTGCACTGGATGGGCCAGCGCCGCTACGACGAGCTGCCGGCGTTCCTCGCCGGCTGGGACGTCTGCCTGATGCCCTTCGCGCTCAATGCGTCGACGCGCTTCATCAGTCCCACCAAGACGCTCGAATACCTGGCGGCGGGCAAGCCGGCGGTGAGCACGCCGGTTCGCGACGTGGCGCAGCAGTACGCGGCCGTGGTGCCGATCGCGGCGACGCCCGCCGAGTTCGTGGCCGCCTGCGAGGACATCCTGGCGCGCGACGCCGGGGCACAGATCCGCTTCCAGGCGATGGCATTGGACATGGTCGCGGCGACGTCGTGGGACCGCACGGCCGCCGCGATGCAGGCGCTGCTCGCACGCTTCGAGACGCCGACGTCCGCCGTACGCGCCACCGGCGCATCGTCCTCCCTTCGTTCCGAACTCGACCCGGTCGCCTGAGCGCCATCCATGACCCATATCTCCATCGTCGGCGCCGGCTTCTCTGGCGCCGTTCTCGCGCGTGAACTCGCCGAGGCCGGCTGCCGGATCGACGTGTTCGACACGCGACCCCACGTCGCGGGCAACTGTCATACCGAACGCGACGCGAAGACCGATGTGATGGTCCATACCTATGGGCCGCACATCTTCCACACCAGCAACGAGAAGGTGTGGGACTACATCCGCCGCTACGGCGAGTTCGTGCCGTTCGTCAATCGCGTCAAGGCCATCACGGGCGGGCGCGTCTTCTCGCTGCCGCTCAACCTGCTGACCATCAACCAGTTCTTCGGCAAGACGTTCTCGCCGGCGGAGGCCGAAGCGTTTTTCGCTGAAGTCGGTGACCGGAGCATCGAGTCGCCGGCGAACTTCGAGGAACAGGCGCTCCATCTGATGGGCAGGGACCTTTACGAGGCGTTCTTCGAGGGCTACACGACCAAGCAGTGGGGCATGTCGCCGTCCGAACTGCCCGCGAGCATCCTGAAACGCCTGCCGGTGCGCTTCAACTACGACGACAACTACTACGCGAGCCGCTACCAGGGCATTCCGCGCGACGGCTACACCGCCATCGTGCAGAACCTGCTCGACCATCCGTCGATCGAACTGCATCTCGGCACCCGGTTCGAGCGGTCGCAGGCCGGTCGCTACGACCACGTCTTCTGCAGCGGACCGATCGATGCGTGGTTCGGCTACGACGAAGGACGGCTGGCCTACCGCACGCTCGATTTCGTGCGCGAGGACCACGAGGGCGACTACCAGGGCAATGCCGTCATCAACTACGGCGACCTGTCGGTGCCCTGGACGCGCATCTCCGAGCACAAGCATTTCGCGCCGTGGGAGTCGCACGACAGGACGGTGGTGTTCAAGGAATACAGCCGGCTGTGCGAGGAGTCCGATACGCCGTACTACCCGATCCGTCAGGTGGCCGAGAAGGAACTGCTCAGGCGTTACGTCGCACGTGCGCGGGAAGAAAGCAAGGTGACCTTCGTCGGCCGGCTGGGTACCTACCGCTACATCGACATGCACGTGACGATCGCCGAAGCGCTCGACACGGCGGAGCGTTTCGCACAACGCATGAAGACGGATGCGCCGATGCCGGTCTTCGTCGTCGACCCGCTCGGCTAGACGCACATGCGCACGGGGGGCGCATGCGCCTACGGTCCGGGACCGCCGCTCCCCACGGCCGTGGGGTCCCTCGGCCTTCCCGTTGGCGCCACCATGCTTCCTACGGTGGATGCATGTTAAGAAAAGACCCAGCGGCCGATGTCGCGACCCTCGACAGTATCAAGGCATTCGTCGCCGATAAAAGCTTTCCTTGCGTGGGCGCCAAGTCCGCGCTCAACCGGGACCGCATGCGCATGAGCCGATTCGGCGACATGGCCGGTGCGGACACGACGCAGGAACTGTGGAAGGCACTTGTCCGCTATTCGCAGGAATTCCCCGATCCCGGTTCTGCGCCGGTGAGTTTCGTGGCGGTGTTCGACGAGATCGAAGCCGGCAACGAGGCGACCTTCGAGCGCCTGCTCTGGCGCCAGCTGCAGGCCTTGCACGACCACGACCACGCCCGGGGCATCGTCTGGGACCGCAGCGTGAACAGTGATCCGTCGCAGGCCGACTTCTCGTTCAGCGTCGGCGGGCGTGCCTTCTTCGTCGTCGGCATGCATCCCGGGGCTTCCCGCATGGCTCGCCGTGCGCCGTCGCCGTGCATCGTCTTCAACTTCCACAACCAGTTCGAGTCCCTGAAGGCATCGGGGAAGTACGCCGGCATGCAGGATGCCATCCGTATCCGCGACACTGCCTTGCAGGGCAGCGTGAATCCGGTGCTCGCGCGATTCGGCGATTCCTCCGAGGCGGTGCAATATTCCGGCCGCGCCGCGGACAGCGCATGGAAATGCCCGTTCAGCATGCGGGGTGCGGCATGAGCGAAGGCTGCTGCCGCATCGCG
>JAKONL010000259.1 GCA_022701965.1 Burkholderiaceae bacterium
GACTCGACCTGCAGTTCGAGCTCCTGCTCGTTCATGCCACCCGGGAGGACGATCTTCTTGGTGATCACGGCCGAAGGCGGCAGCGCCAGCGCCACGTTCTTGGTCCGCGTCCCGCTCTTGCGGACGACGCGCCGCACGGCGTCGGCGACCTCGTCGAACTTCTCGACGTTGCCGTCGGTGATCCAGCCGCGCTCCAGGGGCTCGATCGCACAACGCTCCAGGACCAGCTTCCCACTGGCGTCGCGGCCCAGTTCGACCAGCTTCACGCTGGAGGAACTAACATCCAGCCCCACCAGAGGTGTAGGCCGACGGCGGAAGAAAGAACCCAGGGCGGTCAAATTCGGAACCCGGTTGGTTGTAACGATTGGAAATAAATGCGTGTTGTTGCATGCTAGCAGCAAGGCATTCGGACGACCAAGCCTTGAGGCTTTCGCTGATATGCGAACGTCGCGAAAAGGTGACGGGCACGTAGACATGTGCAACTTTCGTCACTTGCGCTATTCAATTAAATATTTGGTACTACATGCCAAATCAAATTGACGGTTGATTTTTTATAATGCGCAGTTCCCTGCCGTTTGCTCATGCCTGATTCCACTACCCCTCGAAAAGCACCGAAGCCCGTGCCGCGCCCCCATTGGACGAAATGGCCGGTGCGCATTCTGCTGTGGGGCATGGGCATCGTGGCCGCGGGCGTGGTCTCGGTCCTGTGCGTGCTCGCGGTCGCGCTCGCCGTGGCCTATCCCAACCTGCCCGACATTTCCGATCTCGCCGACTACCGGCCGAAGCTGCCGCTGCGCGTCTTCTCCGCCGAAGGCACGCTGATCGGCGAATTCGGCGAGGAACGGCGCAACCTGACGCCGATTTCCACCATTCCCAAGGTCATGAAGGATGCGGTGCTCGCGGCCGAGGACGCACGCTTCTACGACCACGGCGGCGTCGACTACAAAGGCATGGTCCGCGCCGGGCTGGCCAACATGAATCGCGCGAAGAGCCAGGGCGCATCCACCATCACGATGCAGGTCGCGCGCAATGTCTATCTGAGCTCCGAGAAGACCCTGACGCGCAAGATCTACGAAGTGCTGCTGACCTTCAAGCTCGAGCATCTGTTGAGCAAGGACCAGATCTTCGAGATCTACCTGAACCAGATCTACCTGGGGAACCGCGCCTACGGTTTCGCCGCCGCGTCGGAGGCGTACTTCGGCAAGCCGCTGCAGGACATCACGATCGCGCAGGCCGCGATGCTCGCGGGACTGCCGAAGGCGCCGGGAGCGAACAACCCGGTGAACAACCCCTCGCGCGCACGCGGTCGCCAGCTCTACGTGATCGATCGCATGCGCGACGCGGGCTTCATCACCGCCGAGCAGGCGACCGAAGCCAAAAAGGAAGAGCTGCACCTGCGGGACGCCGCCGATCCGAATCGCCTGCATGCCGAGTACGTGGCGGAAACCGTCCGGCAGCTGATGTACGCGCAGTACGGCGACAGCATCTACACGCGCGGCCTGAAGGTCTACACCTCGCTGGTCGCCGCTGACCAGGCCGCCGCGTACAAGGCGCTGCGCCGCGGGATCATGGACTACGAGCGCCGCCAGATCTATCGCGGACCCGAGAAGTTCGCCGATCTCCCGACCGACGCGAAGGAACTCGACGAAGCCGTCGACGACGCGCTCGCCGATCACCCGGACAACGGCGACGTGATGGCCGCCGTGGTGCTCAAGGCGAGCGCGAAGGAAATCACCGCCGTGCGCGCCAACGGCGAGGTGCTGCAGATCACTGGCGAAGGACTCAAGCCGGCGCAGTCGGGCCTGTCCGACAAGGCGCCGCCGAACATCAGAGTGCGGCGAGGCGCCGTGATCCGCGTCATGAAGACGCCCAAGAACACCTTCGAGATCACCCAGCTGCCCGAGGTCGAGGGCGCATTCGTCGCGGTCGACCCGCGCGACGGCGCCATCAAGGCGATGGTCGGCGGCTTCGATTTCGGCAAGAACAAGTTCAACCACGTGACCCAGGCCTGGCGCCAGCCGGGCTCGAGCTTCAAGCCGTTCATCTACTCGGCATCGCTCGAGAAGGGCTTCTCGCCGTCGACCGTCATCAACGACGGTCCGCTGTTCTTCGACGCCGGCACCACCGGCGGCCAGCCCTGGGAGCCGAAGAACTACGACGGCGGCTTCGAGGGGCCGATGTCGATGCGCCGGGCATTGATGAAGTCGAAGAACATGGTGTCGATCCGCATCCTGCAATCGATCGGCACGCGCTACGCCCAGGACTGGGTGACCAACTTCGGCTTCGAGCGCGAGAAGCATCCGGCCTACCTGCCGATGGCGCTGGGCGCCGGCTCGGTGACGCCGATGCAGATGGCGACCGCGTACTCGGTGTTCGCCAACGGCGGCTACCGCGTCAATCCCTACCTCGTGACGCGCGTGACCGACCACAAGGACCGCGTGCTGGTCGATACCCAGCCGCCGCTCCTGAACGAGACCATGCGGGCCATCCCGCCGCGCAACGCGTTCATCATGGACAGCCTGCTGCAGTCGGTCGCCAGCGGTGGCACCGCCGCGAAGGCGCAGGCGATGCTCAAGCGTCCGGACATCTACGGCAAGACCGGCACCACCAACGATTCGCTCGACGCGTGGTTCGCCGGTTTCCAGCCGACCATGACGGCCATCGCCTGGATCGGCTACGACACGCCGCGCAAGCTCGGCGATCGCGAGACCGGTGGCGGGCTGAGCCTGCCGATCTGGATCAGCTACATGGAAACCGCGCTCAAGGGCGTCCCGGTGACCGAACTCACGACACCGCCACCGGGCGTGGTGAACGTCGGCGGCGAGTGGTACTACGACGACTTCGGCCCGGGACGCGGCGTCTCCAGCCTGGGCGTCGAAGCAACGCCCGTGATGCCTGCGGAGAACGGCGCCATGGGCATGCCATCGAGTCCGGCACCGCCGCCGGAGGAGCGCAACCGGATCCTGGAGATGTTCAGGAACTGAAGTCGAGCGCCTGGCCCGACTGCAGCGAGGCCTCGCGCGACAGGTTGGCGAAGAACTCCTCTCCGGTCTTGGTGTCGACCCAGGCCTTCCCGTCGTGGCGGTAGTGGTAGCCGCCCGATTTCGCCGCGAGCCAGATCTCCTGCAGCGGCTTCTGCAGGTTCACGATCAGCTGGCTGCGGTTGGGGAAGATGATCGTGATCATGCCGCCGACGCGCTGGTTGTCGATGTCCGCCTCGGTCGCATCGTTGATTCGATCGCAGGCGTTCTCGATGCCCTCAAGGACGGCCTCGGCGCGGTCCATGTATTCGGTGTCGGTCATTACAATTTCACGATGTTGAAAGTCCGCCAAATTCTAGTGAGCGCCATTGGCCTCTTCACCCTAGGGGTCGGTCTGTCTGGCTGTGGCCAGAAAGGCGAGCTCTACCTGCCGACGGAGCCGGCCGCGGCCAATCGCGCGACCCTGCCTTCGCTGCTTCGTCCGCGCTTCGGCGAGTCGAGTCCGGGCGGGACGGGTGCGGCGACCAGACCCGCGCCGTCCGACGCGGCAGGTTCCGGCGCGACGACCAGTCCGGTGATGCCGGACACGCTGCCCGAAATATCGCCCCTCACCACGCCCAACATCGAAGACAGCGGAACGCTCAAGTGACTCTCCCCTCTTCCCCGCTTCCAGGCCATCCGCACATCGCGCGCAACGCCGCCGGCGAACTCCATGTCGAGGGCGTCGCGCTCGCAGCGCTCGCTTCGGAGCACGGCACGCCGCTCTTCGTCTACTCCAGGCAGTGGATGCTCGATGCGCTCGCGGCCTACCGTCGCGGCTTCGAGGGCCGCGACGCGACGGTCTGCTATGCGATGAAGGCCAACTCCTCGCTCGGCGTGCTCCGCGTGTTCGCCGAGGCCGGTTGCGGCTTCGACATCGTCTCCGGCGGCGAACTCCGGCGTGCGCTCGCCGTCGGCGCCGATCCGGCCGGCATCATCTTCTCGGGCGTCGGCAAGACGCGCGCCGAGATGCGCCAGGCGCTTGCTGCCGGCATCGCCTGCTTCAACGTCGAGAGCGAAGCCGAATTGGCCGTCCTCAACGAAGTGGCGCTGGCGGCCGACCAGCGGGCGCGCATCAGCATCCGCATCAATCCGAACGTCGACCCGAAGACGCATCCCTACATCTCCACCGGCCTGAAGGGCAACAAGTTCGGCGTCGCGCACGACCGCGCCGTCGAGGTCTATCGCCGTGCGGCGTCGCTGCCGGGCATCGATGTCGTCGGCATCGACTGCCACATCGGCTCCCAGATCACCGAAGCGTCGCCGTATCTCGACGCGCTCGAACGGGTGCTCGACCTGGTCGAAGCCATCGAGGCGGCCGGTGTTCCGCTGCATCATCTCGATTTCGGCGGCGGCCTTGGCATCGACTACAACGGCGACACGCCCCCCGCGGCGGACGATCTCTGGAAGCGGCTGCTGGCGCGCCTCGACGCGCGCGGCTTCGGCGACCGGAAACTGATCGTCGAGCCCGGGCGTTCGCTGGTCGGCAACGCGGGCGTCTGCGTGACCGAGGTGCTCTATACCAAGCCGGGCGAGGACAAGAATTTCTGCATCGTCGATGCGGCGATGAACGACCTCCCGCGTCCGGCGATGTACCAGGCCTTTCACAGAATCGAGGCGGTGGCGCCGCGCGGCACGACGGACTCGACGGCGATCACCTACGACGTCGTCGGTCCGGTCTGCGAGAGCGGCGACTGGATCGGCCACGATCGCGTGCTCGACGTCCGGGCCGGCGACCTGCTCGCCGTGTGTTCCGCCGGCGCGTACTGCATGTCGATGGCGAGCAACTACAACTCGCGCGGTCGGGCAGCCGAGGTGCTGGTGAGCGGGAACGACGCCAGGCTCGTCCGCCGGCGCGAAACCGACGACGACCAGCTGCGCACCGAGCTTTCGCTCAGCGCCTGACGACCCGTGCGGCCGCAGATGCGGCCGTCGCGGCCTTCTGCCGCTGCAGCTGCACTTTGCGCGACGCGTCCCAGACGCGCCAGGCGAGCAGGATCGCGACGATGCCCGCGTAGATGAACACTTCGGAGAAGTTGTTCTTGCCGGCGCGCATCCAGAAGAAGTGCAGCAACCCCAGCCCCACGATCGCGTAGATCGTCTTGTGCAGCCGCTGCCAGCGCTTCGCACCCATCGCCTTGATCGCGCGGTTGAACGAAGTGGCCGCCAGCGGCGTCAGCAGCACGAACGCCGCGAAGCCCACGAGGATGAAGTTGCGCTTGGCAATGTCCTTGGCGATCTCGCCGATGTCGAAGCCCATGTCGAACCAGCTGTAGCTCAGCAGGTGCACGACGACGTAGAAATAGACGAAGAGCCCGAGCATGCGCCGGTAGCGTGCGAGTCCGGTGAGCTTGAAGCTGACGCGCAAGGGTGTCACGGCCAGCACGATGCACAGGAAGCGCAGCGTCCAGTCGCCGGTCGACCGGATGAGGTATTCCGCCGGGTTCGCACCCAGGCCATCGGTGAACGCACCGTAGACGAGCCACAGGAACGGCAGCAGGCACAGCAGGAAAACGATCGGCTTGCCAGCCTTGCCCATCAACAGCTTGTTCACGCGCGCGTCCTGCTCAGAAGTTCTTCTTCAGGTCCATGCCCGCGTACAGCTGGCCGACCTGGGCTTCGTAGCCGTTGAACATCTCGGTCTTGCGGCGCTTGGCGAACAGTCCTCCACCGTCGCCGATGCGCCGTTCCGTGGCCTGGCTCCAGCGCGGATGGTCGACGTTCGGGTTCACGTTCGAATAGAAACCGTATTCGTTCGCGGCGGCCTTGTTCCAGGCCGTGCCGGGCTCCTTCTCGACGAAGCGGATCTTCACGATCGACTTCGCCGACTTGAAGCCGTACTTCCACGGCACCACCAGCCGCACCGGTGCGCCGTTCTGGTTGGGCAGCACCTCGCCGTACATGCCGAAGCTCAGCAAGGTCAGCGGATGCATCGCCTCGTCCATGCGCAGGCCCTCGGCGTAGGGCCAGTCGAGCACGCGCGAGCCGACGAAGGGCATGGTCTTCGGGTCGGCCAGCGTCACGAACTCGACGTACTTCGCGTTGCCCTGCGGCTCGACCTTCCTGATCAGCTCGGCGAGCGAATAGCCGACCCACGGGATCACCATCGACCAGCCCTCGACGCAGCGCAGCTTGTAGATGCGCTCCTCCTGGGCGCTCATCTTGATCAGGTCCTCGATGCCGTACTTGCCCGGCTTCTTGACCAGGCCTTCGACCTCGACGGTCCAGGGACGCGTCTTGAGCGTGCCGGCGTTCTTGGCCGGATCGGCCTTGTCGGTGCCGAACTCGTAGTAGTTGTTGTAGGTCGTCGCGTCCTTGTAGTCGGTGACCTTCTCCATCGACTGCGCGCCGGGCACCGCCGATTTCGCCCCCTTGAGCGCGGCCAGCTTGCCCGGCGCCTCGGCCTGCGCCAGCGCATCGCGCGACGCCCAGGACGCCATGGCGATGCCGGCGGCACCGGTCGCCATCAGCCGCAGCATGTCGCGGCGGCCTTCGTAGGCCTCGCGCGGCGTGATCTCGCTGGAGTGGGGATGAATGAAACCTGTGTCGCTCGATTTGATCAGCATGTCGTGCCTTTGACTTTGACGTTGGCCGGTGAGTATTCAGGGTACGCGGGACCGGAGCGAATGGATTTCTTCAAAGGGTTCCATAGCTGTGCAACCCGCTCAGGAACATGTTGACGCCCAGGAACGCGAAGGTGGTCACCGCCAGCCCGATCAGAGCCCACCAGGCGGCAACGGTTCCCCGAAGGCCCTTGACCAGCCGCATGTGCAGCCAGGCCGCGTAGTTGAGCCAGACGATCAGCGCCCAGGTCTCCTTCGGGTCCCAGCTCCAGTAGCCGCCCCAGGCATCGGCCGCCCAGAGCGCGCCGAGCACGGTCGCGATGGTGAAAAAGGCGAAGCCGACCGCGATCGCCTTGTACATGACGTCGTCGAGCACCTCGTTGCTCGGCAGACGCGCCGCGATCCGCTTGCGGCCGAGCAGGATGCCGCCCGCGATCAGCGTCGCGATCGCCGCGTAGCCGACCCAGTAGCTCCCGCCCGCCTCCTGCACCCGCTGGCGGAACGCCACCGGCACGAAGCAAAGCGCCACGCCCAGGAGCCAGATCGGCGTCAGCTTGTACCAGCGGGTCTCGGCGGCCTGTTCCTTGATCAGGTAGGCGAAGGCCACCATCGCGGCCATCGCGAAGGTGCCGTAGCCGATGAAGTTGGCCGGCACGTGCAGCTTCATCCACCAGCTCTGCAGGGCCGGCACCAGCGGCTGGATCTCCTGCGCGTCGCGCACCAGCGTGTACCAGAGCAGGAAGCCGATGGCCGCGCTGACGATCAGCATCACGAAGGCGCCCATCGCGCGTGTCGCGTAGCGCTCCTCGAAGTACAGGTAGAAGGCCGCCGTCAGCCAGCTGAACAGCACGAACACCTCGTACAGATTGCTGACCGGGATGTGGCCGATGTCGGGGCCGAGCTGGTGGCTCTCGTACCAGCGCACCATCGTGCCGATCAGCGCCATCGTGACGGCCGCCCAGGCGACGCGCGAGCCGATCAGCTCCATCGCGTCGCCCTGCCGGCCGCCGAAGAGCCCGAGCCAGTAGAACGTCGTGCTCATGAAGAACAGCACGCTCATCCAGAGAATGGCCGACTGGCTGGAGAGGAAGTACTTGAGCCAGAACACCGTCTCGGCCCGCGCCAGGTCGCCCTGGTAGGAACTGATCGCCAGCAGCGACGCCGCCGCGACGACGATCGCCAGCACCCGCAGCGGCCGCCAGAACCAGCCCAGGCCGACCATCGCGGCCAGCGCGGCGACCAGGATCGGTTTCTCGTAGGCGTCCATCGAGGCGCCGTGGCGCGCGAAGGCGAACAGCCCGCCGGCGGCCACCAGCGCGGCGAAGATCCAGTCGAAGGTGTCGCGGCGCGAGCGCCAGCTGTCGTGAAGCGTGAGGGTCGTGGTGTTCATGACGCGAGGTCCTTCGATGCGGCGGGTTGCGGGCCGCGGTCCCTGCCGAGGGCGAGCAGCTTGTCCTTGAGATTGTCGAATTCGCGGTCGCTGTCCATCGTCGGGCGGTTGACCGAGAACGCCATCGTCGCCTCGGCGCCCGTGCCGCCGCCCGCTTCCGGCGCCAGCCAGACCCAGAGCCGGCGGTCGCGCACGTAGAGCATCGCGAAGATGCCGACGATCAGGAACAGGCAGCCGAGGTAGACGATGTTCTTGCCCGGCGCACGCGCGACCTGGAAGACGCTGGCCTGCACCTGGGTGAAGTCGGTCATCATCATCGCGAGCGGCGCCGGGTAGAAATACGCGTCGCTGAGTGCCAGTACGGCCTGCGTCAGGTAGGCCTGCGACCGGTCGTCGCCCGGCAACGCCGCCAGGCCAGCCGATTCGCGGCTCAGGTTGAGCACCTCGAACAGCACCTCGTTGAGGATGCGCACGAGCACCGTGCCGGCGCGCTCGCGTTCGGCCGGCGGCACGTTGGCCTCCATGAATTCGGCGACGGCCTGCCAGCCGCCCTGGCTGGTCGCATCGCTCTTCGCGCGCTCCGTGCCGGCGAACAGGGCCAGGGCGCGCGCGGCCGACGCCCGCAGCTGGCCCGCGACTTCGCTGCGGGACGGATCGGCGGCACGCGCGACATAGCGTTCCACCGCGCGTTCGCGCACCGCCGGATCGGCCAGCGCGGCACGCATGCGCACGAAGCCGTCCATCGAGCCGTCCTCGTCGGCCGGCACCCGCAGGTAGCGGAACGGATCCTCGGGCCGCTCGCGCATCCCGAGCAGGAACGCGGCCTGGCCGTCGCCGGTGTCGACCGGCACCATGTAGTTCTGGTACTCGCGCGCCTGGCCCGAGGCGTCGCGCAGCTTGTAGCCGATGCTCGGGCCGATGTTGCGCAGCGTCTTGGGCTTGTCGGTCTTGTTGGCCGCGCCCATGCGCGATTCGAGCCGGGTGTGCAGGTCGACCTTGCGCACGTCGGCGCCGCTGGTCATCGCTGCGTTGGCCTCGTCGGCGAAGTTCTCGACGTTGATCACCCGCAGCGCGACGTACTCGAGCGTGAGACGGTCGCTGCCGTTGGTGATCTCGGTGCTGGTGCCGATGCGGCCTTCGAGCTCGAATGGCTTCGCCGCCGCGGCCATCGGCACCGCCTTGAGCTTCACGGTGGAGCCGCCGTCGTCGAAGCTCGACTGGTAGATCTCCACGCCCTTGTAGCTGGCCGGATGGTTGACCTCGATGCGCGCGGGCACCTGCGCGCCCGTCTCTCGGTCGTGCAGCACCACCTCGCTGGCGAACAACTTGGGCATGCCGGTCGAGTAGTAGTCGACGATGAATTTCTTCAGCTCGATGGAGAACGGCAGTTCCTGCAGCAGCACGCCGTCGGACTGGTTCAGGATCGCGACACTCGACCGCCCGCCCTCGGGCACCAGGATGTTGCCGCGGAAGGTGGGGTTGCCCGGTGCGAGCCGGTGCTCAGGGGCGACGTCGGCGATCATGCCGCCGCCGCTGAACACGCTCTTGCCGTTGAACCAGGTCTGCGCCCGCACCACGAGATCGCCGTCGAGCAGCCCGCCCAAACAGATCAGCACGATCGCGCCGTGCGCGGCGATGTAGCCGATCTTGTGGGCACCGCCCGCGCGCGCCGCGACCATCCAGCCGCGCCCGTCGCCCGCGCCTTCGCGGTGCTGCAGCTTCACCTTCCAGCCGCCGCCCGCGAGCATCTGCCCGATGCGCCGCGCCGCGGCTTCGGGTGCCTCGGGCAGCGTGGTCGCGGCGCGCTGGCCGAAGGCCTTGAGGCTCTGCGCGCGGATGTCCTCCTTGAACGTGCGCAGGTCGGCCAGGATGCGCGGCGTGTTGCGCGAGATGCACAGCGACGTGCTGATCACCAGGAACAGCAGGATCAGCAGGAACCACCAGGCGCTGTAGATCGAATCGAGCCGGGCGAGCCGGAACAGCGCCGTCCAGAACGGCCCGAACTGGTTCACGTAGTTGCCCGCCGGCTCATGCTGCTTGAGCACCGTGCCGATGATCGACGCGATGCAGATCACCGTCAGCAGCGCAATGGCGAAGCGCATGGAGGAAAACAGTTCCACCGCCGCGCGGACCGCTTGCGGGCCGCGACGGACGCGAAGACCGTGGGTGGAAACTGACATGGCTGCGGACTTTGTCTCTCGTTGTCTCTCGAACAGCAAAAGGGCGGGCCATCCCTCCGGATCGGCCCGCCCTGTTTGGAATCGTTATCGGCGGTTAGTTCAACGTCTCGAGCGCGTCATTCGAGGCAGTGCGCGGGGACCGGAGGGCGGCTCAACGCAGGCCCGCGATGTAGTCCGACACGGCCTTGATCTCGCGATCGTTCAGCTTGGCGGCGACGCCCGTCATCTGGATGCTGTTGGTGCGGACGCCGTCGCGGAAGGCCACCAGCTGCGCGGCGGTGTAGTCGGCGTGCTGCCCGCCGAGCCGCGGGTACTGCGCCGGGATGCCTGCGCCGTTCGGGCTGTGGCAGCCGGCACAGGCGGCGATCTGGCGGTCGGCGATGCCGCCGCGATAGATCTTCTCGCCCATCGCGACCAGATCCTTTTCCTTCGAGAAGCCCGTCTTGACCTGCTTGGCGCCGACGAACCACGCGATGTTGCGCATGTCGTCGTCCGACAGCGCCGAAGCGTAGGGCTTCATGATCGCGCTCTTGCGCTTGCCGGACTTGAATTCCTGGAGCTGCTTGACGATGTATTCGGGGTGCTGCTGCGCGAGTTTGGGGTTCGCGGCGACGGCGGAGTTGCCGTCGGCGTTGTGGCACGACGCGCAGCTCTGGCTGTTGGGCAGCGCCGTGTTGAACAGCGTGTCGCCCTTGGCCGGATCGGGCTTGGCGGGACGGACCGGCTTGGCCGGGACAGCCGGGGCTGCCGGGGCCGCGCCTTCGGCCGCCGGACCCGCCGGCGCATTGGGAACGGCGGCCGTACTCGGCGCGTCGGCCGCCTGCGCCACGAAACTGACGCCGGCGGCGGTGCCGATGAGGGCTGCAAGCAGGAGATTGGCAAACAACTTCATGTCGGGGGCTTCGAGTTATAGGCGCAAAACCGCGCGATTCTACAATGGCCCCCCGCTCCGAAAGCCCCCTTGATGACCACCCCCGCGCCCTCCCCGGCCCCTGCCCCGCGCCCCGCGGCGCCCGCTCCCGACCGGATCCGCACGGCCATGGGCTGGTTGCATACGGCCCATTTCCTGACCAGCGCGCCCCAGCTGGAACACCTGCCGCCCTTCGACCTGCCCGAGATCGCCTTCGTCGGCCGCTCCAACGCGGGCAAGTCGACCGCCATCAACACGCTCACGCAGCAGCACCGGCTCGCCTATGCGTCGAAGACGCCGGGCCGCACGCAGCACATCAATCTGTTCGGCGTCGGCAAGCAGAAGCTCGACGATGCGGTGCTGGCCGACCTGCCCGGCTACGGCTACGCGGCCGTGCCCCGCGAGGCCAAGCTGCGCTGGCAACGCGTGATGGGCAACTACCTCATGACGCGCGAGAACCTGCGCGGCGTGGTCCTGATGTGCGATCCGCGCCACGGCCTGACCGAACTCGACGACATCCTGCTCGACGTGATCCGCCCGCGTGTCGAAGCCGGGCTCAAGTTCCTGGTGCTGCTGACCAAGTCCGACAAGCTCACGCGCTCCGAAGGCGCCAAGGCGCTGTCCATCGCGCGACTGCAGGCCGGCGGCGGCGAGGTGAAACTGTTCTCGGCGCTCAAGAAGCAGGGCGTGGAAGAAGCCGGTGAGCTGATCTGGCGCTGGGCGCATCCGGAAGGCCCCGGCGGCGGCGATGCCGGCAGGGCCGCGGCGGCACCGGACGCCGCGCCGCGCGTCGAACCTCAACCCGAAGACTGACCGGCCGGGCGGCCGCGTCTTCGTTCCTGGAGACAGCCGCATGATCGACACCTTCCTGCGCACCCTGCCCGACGGCACGGTGCTCGATTGCCGCGCGGCGGGCACGCACGGCCGGCCGCTGATGCTGTTCCTGCACGGCTTTCCCGAAGCCGCGTTCGTCTGGGACGAACTGCTGCTGCATTTCTCCCGGCCCGAGCACGGCGGCTACCGCTGCGTCGCGCCGAACCTTCGCGGCTTCGCCGGCTCCAGCGCGCCTTCCGAAGTCGCCGCATACAAGGCGCATCTGCTGGTACAGGACCTCCGCCAGCTGGTCGCCACCGAGCGCGACGACGCCATCGTTGCCGTGCTGGTCGCGCACGACTGGGGCGGCGCCTTCGCCTGGGGTATGGCCAACGCCTTTCCCCAAGAAGTCGAACGGCTGGTGATCGTGAATTCGCCGCATCCCGGCACCTTCGCCCGCGAGTTGCGCGACGACCCGGCGCAGCAGGCCGCCAGCGCCTACATGCACTTCCTGTCGCGCCCGGACGCCGAGGCGCTGCTTGCCGAGGACGACTACCGCCGCCTGTGGGGCTTCTTCACCTCGATGGGTGCCGGCGCGGACGGGTTCGGCTGGCTGACCGACGCGGTCAAGGCGCAATATCGCGACGTTTGGGACGCCGGCCTCACCGGCGCCTGCAACCTCTACCGCGTCACGCCGCTCAAGCCGCCGGTCGAGGGCGGCGCGGCGGCGGACATCAGAATGCCGCCGCGCGAGAAGGTGACGGTCGACGTTCCCACGCTGGTGGTCTGGGCGCTCGGCGACACCGCGCTGCTGCCTGGCCTGCTCGACGGTCTGGAAGCGTTCGTGCCGAAGCTCGACATTGTCCGCATCGGCGGCGCGACGCACTGGATCGTCCACGAGCAGCCCGGGCGCGTGATCCGCGAGATCGCCGGTTTCGTCGGCCGCAACCCGTAGTCAGTAGACGCCGGCCTCGCCCTCGGGCCGCGTCTTGAATCGGCGGTGCACCCAGTAGTACTGCGACGGCATCGCGTCGATGTAGCCCTGCAGCCGCGCGTTCATCAGCGCGGTGTCGGCCACGGCATCGTCGCTCGGGAAGTTCTGCCAGGCCGGCAGTACCTCGATCTCGTAGCCCCCGGGCGTCAGGCGCGAGACCACCGGCACCACCTTGGCGCGACCCAGGCGGGCGAAGCGCGACAGCGACGGCACGGTCGCGGCCTGGATGCCGTAGAACGGCACGAACACCGTCTGGTCGCGGCCGAAAT
>JAKONL010000261.1 GCA_022701965.1 Burkholderiaceae bacterium
TCGCTGCCCCGGCGCCAGTAACCGGACGCGCGGATCCATTTCGGATGGGCGTTCCTCTCGTCGACCAGGTGCGCCCTCAGCGCCTTGGCGGCGGCGGACTCGCAGCCGATCCAGGCATGGAAATCGCCTTCCGGCAGGCGCGTCGCGCGAAGGGCGTCGACCAGCGGCATGCCCGTCGTCGAGGCCGCGGGCGTGCCCGGCGCGACGCCGCGATGCACCCAGATCACCTCGACGTCCGCCGCGCTCGGCAGCTCGACATGGTCCTCGGGGCCGTCCACTTCGGCCAGCACCACCGCGCGCGCGCCGGGGGGCAGTTCGCCGAGCCGCCGGAAGATCGCGGGCAGGGCGGTGTCGTCGCCGATCAGCAGGTGCCAGTCGAAGTCGGTCGGCACGATGAACGATCCGCGCGGCCCGCCCACGCCCAGGCGCTGGCCGGGCGCGGCCTGCTCGGCCCAGCGCGTGGCCGGGCCGGCGAGGTGCAGCGCGAAGTCGATCTCGAGCGTGCGCGCCTCGGCGTCGAAGCGGCGCGGCGTGTAGTCGCGCATCGTCGGCTTCGCGCCGTCGGGCCAGACCGGGCCGTCGGGGCCGGCGCTCGGCAGGACGAGTTCGCCGGTGCGCTCGTCGGGAAAGAACAGCTTGGCATGGTCGTCGAAGCCGGGGCTCGCGAAACCGTCGAGCGCATCGCCGCCGAGCGTGACGCGCACCAGGTGCGGCGTGATGCGCTGCACCTTCGTGACGTCCAGGGCGCGGAAGCGCAGCGGGTGGCGCACGCGCTGCGGCGTGCGGTCGGGGGTGTCGTTCATCGGATCTGCTCCAGTTGTCGGGCGGCGTCGTCGAGCACGGCGGCGAAGGCGTCGGCCTGCGCCGGCGTCAGGGTGTCGCCGGACAGGCGAAGACGCATGGCGAGCTTGAGGTTCTCGATGGCGCGCGTGACCTGCGGCGGACGCCCGCCGCGCGGACCGGCGCCGTCGCTGCCGCCCTGCATGCGCGCGAGCATGGCGTCGACCGTCGCGCGGTTCTCGTCGAGGAACGCGGTGCCGGCGTCGGTGACGCGATAGCGCTTGCGCCCGCCCGCGTCCGCCTCGTCGACCGTGAGGAAGCCCTGTTCCTCCATCAGCGTGAGCGTCGGATAGACGGTGCCGGGGCTCGGGCTGTAGGCGCCGCCGAGCCGGTCCTCGATCGACTTGATGAGTTCGTAGCCGTGGCTGGGCTTGTCGGCGATCAGTCGCAGCAGCACGAAGCGCAGACCGCCGTGGCCGAAGACGCGACCGCCGCGCGGGCCGTCGCCCTCGCCGCGAGGACCGCGTCCCCCGCCCAGGCCGTCGTCATGTTCGCTCCGGCGGCTGCAGGCCGGGTGGTGGCCGTGGCGTTGATGGAAGTGGTGGAGATGATGCATGGCGTCTTATTCGTTGTATCTGATTCAATAAAGATATATCTAAATAGAGTCGAAGTCAAGCGGATCGTTGGGCGTGGACGATGTCGCGACGGGCTCAGATTCGCTTCAGGCCGATGCGATAGCCTCCGGCGATGCGCATCCTGCTGGTCGAAGACGATCCCTCCCTCGGCGCCACGGTCCAGTCGTGGCTGCAGCTCGACGGCTACGCGGTCGACTGGGTGCGGCGCGGCGACCAGGCCGACACCGCGCTGCGCACGCACGACTACCAGTGCCTGCTGCTCGACCGCGGCCTGCCGGGCATGGCGGGGGAGGCCGTGCTCGCCGGGCTGCGCGCGCGGCAGGCCGCGGTGCCGGTGATCGTCATCACCGCGCGCGACACGCTGGCCGACCGGGTCGAGGGGCTCGACCTCGGCGCCGACGACTACCTGGTCAAGCCTTTCGATCTCGAGGAACTGTCCGCGCGCATCCGTGCGGCGCTGCGCCGCGAGGCCCGCGCGCCGTCGCCGACGCTGCGGCACGGCGCGGTCGAACTCGACCCGGCCGCCAAGCGCGTGACGCTCGACGGCCGGCCGGTGCAGCTCACCGCGCGCGAGTTCAACCTGCTGCACGCGCTGCTGCGCCGCAGCGGCCAGGTGTCGAGCCGTGCGCAGCTCGAGGAAGCGATGTACGGCTGGGGCGAGGAGGTGGAGAGCAACGCCATCGAGGTCCATGTCTACAACCTGCGCAGGAAGCTCGGCGCCCGGTTCATCGTCACGGTACGCAACCAGGGCTACGGACTGGGGCCGGCGTGATGCGCGGCCGCCTCGGACGATGGCGCGCGCGGCGGCGCGCGGCGCGCGGCGCCTATTCGCTGCGGCGGCGGCTCATCGTGTCGATCCTCGGCGCCAGCGTGCTGGTCTGGGCGGCGAGCCTCGCGGTCGTCGTGCATGTCGCCTGGCGCGAGACCAGCGACGTGTTCGACGATGCGCTGGAGGAAAGCGCGCGGCTGGTGCTCGCGCTCGGCGATCCGCGGTCGCAGCCCGGTTCGCCCGCCGGGCTGGCGGCGCGGGGCGAAGCCGCCAAGCTGGAACTGCACTACCAGCTGGTGGACGGCGCCGGCCGCGTGCTGCGCCGCGGCGAGGACGCGCCGGCCGAGCCGTTCTCGCGCGACTTCGGCCGGCGCGAGGGCTACGAGAACGTGCGGGTCGACGGCCGCGCCTGGCGCGTCTACCTGCTGCGCGGGGACGGCGATGCGGACGGCGGCATCCAGGTGCAGATCGGCCAGCCGTGGGACGAGCGCCTCGAACTGCTCGACGACATCGCCGAGGACCTCGCGTGGCCGATGGCCGGCCTGCTGCTGCTGCTCGCCGGCGCCTGCTGGTTCGCGATCCGGCGGCTGCTGGAGCCGATCGAGCGCACCGCCGGGCGCATCGCCGCCAAGTCGCCCGACGACCTGAGCCCGGTCGCGTCGGCCGACGAGCCGCGCGAACTGCTGCCGATCGTGCGCGCGCTCGACCTGGTGCTCGGCCGGCTCGGCCGGGCGCTGCAGGCCGAGCGCCGCTTCACGGCGGACGCCGCGCACGAACTCCGCACGCCGCTGGCCGCGCTGCGCATGCGCATCCAGCTGATGCAGCGCCAGCAGGCCTCGGCCTCGGCCGCACCGGTCGACCTGCAGGGCCTGCGCGACGAGGTCGATCGCTGCACGGCGCTCACCGAGAGCCTGCTCGCGCTCGCGCGGCTCGACCCGGAACGGCCGGAATCGCTGGCCCGGGAGCCGGTCGATCTCGAGGTACTGTTCGGGCGGCTCGCGGTCGCCAGGCCGGCGGTAGCCGGCGACGGCACGACGCTGCGCTTCGACGCCGGCGCGAGGGTGGTGCACGCGCATCCCGCGCTGCTGGAGAGCGCGCTGCGCAACCTCATCGACAACGCGCTGCGCTACGGTGCGCCGGGAGGGCGGGTCGAGGTCGGCGCGACGGCGTTCGGCCCGACGCTGCGCATCGCCGTGCGCGACGACGGCCCGGGCGTGGCCGACGCCGATCGCGCGCGCCTGACCGAACGCTTCTTCCGCGTGCTCGGTACCGGGCGCCAGGGCAGCGGGCTCGGGTTGTCGATCGTCGCCCGGATCGCGGCGCTGCACGGCGCGGCGTTGCGCTTCGAACAGGGGCTGGACGGGCGCGGGCTCGGCGTGGTGATCGAGTTCGCCGAAACGAACGCGTCGCATCAGAAAACCTTCAGCTTCGGCGATTCCAATGGACCCGCCAACCCAACCGAAGGAACCCATCCATGAAGAAGACCACCACCGCATTCGTCCTCGCCCTCGGCCTGCTCGGCGCCGCCGCGCCCGCGCTGGCGCAGTACACCGGCCCCACGACGACGCCCCAGGCGGCGGCCGCCGGCACGACGCCCTACACCGGTCCCAGCTCGGTGCCGGTCATGACGGTCAAGCAGCTGCTCGACACCGCCAAGGACGACCAGCATGCCCGGCTGCAGGGGCGCATCGTCTCGCACGACGGCGGCAAGAACTACACCTTCGCCGACGACAGCGGCCGCATGACGGTGGAGATCTCGGCCAAGCGCTTCCCGCCGGGCCAGCCGATCGGTGCGGAGCAGCGCGTCGAGCTGGTCGGCGAAGTCGACAAGGGCCTGCGCAGCATGGAGTTCGAGGTCGACCAGGTCCGCGCGCTGCCCTGACCGCGCGGGGCGGTCAGGCCGGTTGCGGCATCACCGTGCGGCCGGGCGCGGCGCCTTCGGCCGGATCGTCGTGGTGCGAGCCGCGTTCCGAGGCCGCGTCGCCGTCCTCGATCCGCATGCGCGGCAGGAACTGCGGATACTCGCGCTGCATGAACGAGATCAGCCCTTCGCGCACCGCGCAGCGCAGGTCGAAGGCGAGCGACGAAGAGGCAGCGGTGCACAGCACGCGCAGCTGCATGGTGCGCGCGGTGGTGACGGTCACCTGCAGGTTGAAGAAGCGGCCGTCCCACTGGGGCGCCGACTTCACCAGCCGCTCGACTTCGGCGCGCAGCGGCGCGAGCGGCATGCCGTAGTCGGCATGGACGAACACCGAACCCAGCAGCTGCGCACTGTGGCGCGTCCAGTTCTGGAACGGCTTCTCGATGAAGTACGACAGCGGCAGGATCAGCCGGCGGTCGTCCCAGATCCGCAGCACGACGAAGGTGCCGGTGATCTCCTCCACGCGGCCCCACTCGCCCTCGACCACCAGCACGTCGTCGATGCGGATCGGCTGCGCCAGCGCGATCTGCAGGCCGGCGATCAGGTTGCTGAACACCGGCTTGGCCGCGAGACCGGCGACGATGCCGATCACGCCGGCCGACGCCAGCAGGCTCGCGCCGACCTGCCTGGCGCCGGGAAACGTCATCAGCATCATTGCCGCGCCGGCCACCAGCAGCATGCTGTTGGCCGTGCGCGCCAGCACGCGCGTCTGCGTGAGCACGCGGCGCGCCTGCAGGTTGTCCTCGGCGTCGTAGGGATGCTTGGCGATGATGCCGTCGGCCAGGCCGTTGACGGCGCGCACCGCGAGCCAGGTGGCCGCGGCGATCAGCAGCAGTCCGTTGAGGTGGCGCGCGCTGCCGACGAAGCGCAGCTCGTCGGGCGCGGCCTGCCACACCATCTGCAGCGCGACCAGCGGCAGCACCATCCTGGCCGCCGAGTCGATGTTGACCAGCATCGCATGCAGCGCGGGCGTGTGGCGTGTGACGCGCCGGAGCACCAGTCCGGCCACGCGATGCACCCCGAGGGCGACGGCGATGGCGATCAGGGCGGAGAGGCAGGGCGCGAACCACGGGTGTCCGAACAGCATGTCCTTGGTCATCGTGCAGGGGGTCTTTCCATGAAGGGGTGGATCGGGGGAAGCGAAGGAAAAGGAAGGCGGACGGATCGGGTCAGAGCCGCGACAGGCCGCTCGGCGCCGGGTTGACGTCGATGTCGTCAGCGAGCGGTTGCAGGATGCGTGCCGCGTCGTCGCGCAGCTGGGTGGCCAGGGCGGTCGCGAGGTCGAGCCGGCGCAGCAGCCAGGGCGTGATGTCGTTGTCGAACGGGTCGGGCAGGGTGATGGCGCCGGCCAGCGCCGTGGCCGGCGGGCTCGACGGCATGGCGGTGCCGGCCGTCGGCGGCGTGCCGATGGCCGCCTCGATGCGCTCGGCCGTCCGCGCGAGCGGGCCTTCGATCTCCGACGGCGTGAGCCGGTCGCGGCGCAGCACCAGCATCGACTTGACCGCGCTCAGCTGCGCGAGCATCTGGTAGCTGTGCGCCTGCAGGTGCTCCAGCGCCGCGATCGGCGGGCGCACGGCACGCGGCTCCGACAGCGAGCGCTGCGTCGCCTGCACCAGCGCCGAGAGGCTGTCGAAGGCCTCCTTGCGCGCGAGGCGCCAGTCGAGCTCGGGGCTGCTGTCGATCGCCTGCAGTTGCCCGAGGCCGAGCGCGAAGCGCGCATGGCGCGCCTGCGCCTTCAGCGTGCGCGCCACCAGCGCCGGGATCTGCGTACGCTCCCACGACGGCAGCACGTAGCAGAAGCCCCAGGCGATCGCCGCGCCGATCAGCGTGTCGGCGATGCGTTCGAGCAGCGCGAAGGTCGGCGCGGCGCCGACGTTGAGCATGTGCGCCTGCACCAGCCCGAGCACCGTCGCGCACACCGCGGTGACCAGGTAGCGCCGCACGGCGAAGCCGTGCGCCACGGCCTGCGCGGCGACCGACACCACCAGCATCTCGAGCGGCGACGGATGCGTGGCCAGCAGCCCGGCGGCGAACACGCAGCCCACCAGCGTGCCGGCGACGCGCGCGTTGCGCCGCTCCAGCGTCTGCGACAGGCTGCCGCGCAGCACCACCACGATCGTCACGAAGATCCAGTACTCGTGCGAGCCCCAGGGCAGCGCCAGCGTGATGGCGTAGGCGGTGCCGATGGCCAGCGCCGCGCGGATCGCATGGCGCAGCGGCGGGGCATCCCAGCGCCAGACGCCCAGGAACGGCCGCCACGACCACTCCGTCGGACTCACGAACATCTGCCAGTTGGCGCGCACGACCGCGAGGTTGGGCGCCGCCTCGCCACGCGCGAGCGCCGACAGCCGCATCACCTCGTCGTTGATGTGCCCGATGCGGTTGGCCAGCCCGCGCGCGAGCATCGCGGGCGTCGGACCGCCGCCGGCGACCGCCGCCGCGGCGCCGCCCGGCGTGCTCTCGGGCAGGCGGATCTGCGCGAGCTCGTGCCGGCGGTCGGGCACGGCGCGCGGCGTGCGGCCGACCAGCATCGCGTCGGCCATGGCGGTCACCTCGTCGGCGAGCGCGTCGAGCACGCGGCGCATCTCGGTGAGGGCCGGCGCGTGCGCGGGTTGCGACTGCAGCACGTCCAGGTCGAGCTCGCTCGCGAGCAGCTGGTCGCGCATCTCCAGCACCATGATCAGCATGCCGGCCAGGCGCTGGCGGCGCGGCGTGCGCGGCGATTCCAGCACGATGTCGCGCGTGGCCTGGAGCTGGTCGGCGAGCGCGGCCTGGGCGCTCAGCAGCTGGCCGAGCATCGGCGCGGGCACTTCGCGCACGTCGCCCGCGGCGTCGCGCGAGGTGAACTGCCGCGCCTCGGTGTGCATCAGCGCGCCGAGCGACAGCAGCACGTCGGCCATCGCCTGCACGCGATAGCGTGCGTTGAGCGCCAGGTTGGCGAGCGTCGCGTAGATCACGTAGAGCCCCGCGCCCAGGCCCAGCAGCAGCGTGCGCTCGAAGGCCTCGGCGATACCGCCGGGCCGGGGCGTCGCCATCGAGAAGATCATCGCCAGCATCATCGCGATCGCGATCGGAATGCCGCGCTTGCCCCAGGCCATCGCCAGGAACGCGAAGAAGGTCGCCGGCACCAGCAGCAGGCCCAGGCGGATCGGCGCCGCGTGCAGCATCTGCACGGCGAAGAACAGCGG
>JAKONL010000262.1 GCA_022701965.1 Burkholderiaceae bacterium
GAGCGCGCGGCAGGGATTCGCCGACATGCGCGCCGACGTCTTCCTCGCTGAAGGCTTCCGGATCGTCCAGGGCGGCGACGACCGCCTTGTGGCCGAACTCTTCCACCACGATCATCGCGGTGTCCTGGTCCAGCGGCTGGTTCATCGTGACCATCTGGCCCAGCTTCATCAGCTGCTTGATGACCTCGGCTGCCTTCACCGACATCTTGTGGGCCAGTTCGGCCACGGTGATGGTTTCGGGCACGTGCACTTCGAGGGTGCGCTGCTCGACCGGCTGCTGTTGCGAAAAATCGTCGCGCTGATCGCCACGGTTGTCGCCACGGCGACCCCGCGGGCCACCACGCCAGTTGCTGTTACGGCCGACGCCACCGGAGCTGTCGCCCCGGGTCTTGATTTCCTTCTTCTTGGCCGGGTCGCCCGCCCAGCTGGAGGACAGCTTGGCCGACTTGACTTCCTTGCCGGCACCCACGCCGGTGCCGGGAGCGGCAGGCGCGCCCGGACGTGCACCGGTACCGGTACCGACGGCCGGCTTGTGCAGCGTGCCCTTGACGCCGGGCTTGGCGTCGCCGGGCTTGACCACCGGCTTCGGCGGCTCGACCGGCTTGGCGGCGACCAGCACCTTCTTGGGCGTAGCCATCATCGAGCGGATCGCGGCGGCTTCGGCCTCGGCCTTGCGGCGACGGGCGTCGAGATCGGTGGCGCGGGCGGTTTCTTCCGCGGCACGGGCACGCGACTCGGCTTCCGCCGCTTCGCGGGCCTCGGCCTGCGCTTTCACCCGGGCGGCGTTGGCTTCGGCCTGCTCCCGGGTCGCCTCGGCCTTTTCGGCATGGACCTGGGCCTTCTTGGCCTGTTCCTGTGCCGCGTAGGCAGCAGCGCGCTCTTCGGCTTCGCGTTCGCGCTGTTCACGCTCTTCGCGCGTCCGGCGCTTGTCGGCGAGCTCTTCTTCCTGGGCACGGATCTGGTCTGCCTGGCCGCGTGCTTCTTCTTCGCGGCGCTGCAGTTCGATGTCGGCTGCGGAATAGGTCGGCTCGGCCGGCACAGGCTCGCGCTCGACCTCGACATCGCCGCCATCGGCCGGGATGTCGCTGCCGTCTTCGCGCTTGATGAAGGTACGCTTCTTGCGCACTTCGACCTGGATGGTGCGGGCGCGCCCGGTGGCGTCGGCCTGCTTGAGCTCGCTGGTGGATTTCTTCACGAGGGTGATCTTCTTGCGATCCGCGGCGACAGTGCCGTGGCTTGCCTGCAGATAGCCGAGCAGCTTTTGCTTGTCGCTCTCGGTCAGGACGTCGGACGAAGCCCCCTTGCTCACGCCGGCGGACCGGAGCTGATCGAGCAGGGTTTCAGTGGACTTCTTGAGTTCGGTTGCGAACTCGGCTACGGTGGTGCTGGACATATTCTTTGCGGTCCTCCACGACCCTTACTCTTGGCCCGCGAACCAATGTTCGCGTGCTTTGAGAATCAGGCTCTTGGCCTCGTCGGCGGACTGGCCGGTGATATCAGTGAGTTCGTCTACGCCGAGGTCGGCAAGATCGTCGCGGGTGTTCACGCCGGCTTGCGCCAGCTTTGCAATGTTTTCGGCGCCCAGGCCTTCGAGGTCGCGCAGATCCTGCGAGACGCCGCCGGCATTTTCCTCGCGGGCGATTTCCATCGTCAGCAGGGCATCCTTGGCGCGGGAACGGAGTTCGTTGACCGTGTCTTCGTCGAAGCTCTCGATCTCGAGCATTTCCTGCAGCGGCACATAGGCCACTTCTTCCAGGCTGGTGAAGCCTTCCTGGATCAGGATGTCGGCGATCTCTTCGTCGACATCGAGCTTTTCCATGAAAAGCGCGCGGCCGGCTTGGGTCTCGTCGGCCTGCTTTTGCGCAGACTCGGCGGCATCCATGATGTTGATCTTCCAGCCGGTCAGGTCGGACGCGAGGCGCACGTTCTGGCCGCCGCGCCCGATGGCGATGGCGAGGTTTTCCTCGTCGACCACCACATCCATCGCATGCTTTTCCTCGTCGACCACGATCGAGGACACATTGGCCGGAGCCAGCGCGCCGATGACGAACTGGGCAGGATCCTCGCTCCACAGGACGATGTCGACCCGCTCGCCGGCGAGCTCGTTGGTGACGGCATTGACCCGGGTGCCGCGCACGCCGACGCAGGTGCCGATCGGGTCGACGCGCTTGTCATGCGACAGCACCGCGATCTTGGCGCGGCTGCCGGGGTCACGGGCGCAGGATTTGATCTCCAGCAGGCCCTGCTCGATCTCGGGCACTTCGTTGCGGAAGAGCTCCATCATGAATTCGGGAGCCGAGCGCGACAGGATGATCGGCGCGCCGCGAAGCGTCAGGTCGACCTCCATGATCATGGCCCGCACCCGGTCGCCGCTGCGCAGGTTTTCCTTCGGAATCATCTCGCCGCGGCGCAGGCGTCCTTCGACGCGTCCGGCCTCGACGATGATGTCGCCCTTGTCCATGCGCTTGACGGTGCCGGTGAAGATCTTTTCGCCGCGCGACATGAAGTCGTTGAGCAGCATTTCGCGCTCGGCGTCGCGGATCTTCTGCAGGATGACCTGCTTGGCGGCCATGGCGCCGATGCGGCCGATGGGAACCGACTCCACACCTTCTTCGATGTGTTCGTCCACCTCGATGTCGGCGATCTGCTCTTTCGCTTCGAACAGCAGGATCTCCTGCTCGGGCAACTGCAGCCCGGCTTCGTCCGGCACCACATGCCAGCGCCGAAAGGTTTCATAGACACCGGTGTCACGATCGATCGCCACGCGAATGTCGACTTCGCCGCTGTAGAGCTTCTTCGTTGCTTGCGCCAGCGCCGATTCGACCGCGCCGAAAACCACGTCGCGTTCGACGTTCTTCTCGCGCGAGATCGCCTCGACCAGCATCAACAATTCGCGATTCATGCAACCACACTCCTGTCCTGTACTTTTTTCACCGTCATCGGCTTCGCCTGATCGGGCGACCGTTTCGGCACTTCACTCTTGTTCTGCGTCGGCCTGTGCCGGATCGACGACATCGCCAGCCTCGCCGCGTGAGCGGCGGCCCTTGAAATCCACAATGGGGGCGAGGCGCGCCTCGCGCAACTCCGGCAGCAAAAATGCCATGGCGTGCAACGGAGCGGCGTCGAGACGCTTCTGGCTGACGCGGGCGCCGGGCTTGGCCTCGGGCTCCTCGCTCCAGACGATCTGCCACACGGCCTCGCCACCTTCGGGCGCCTTTTCGAGGCGACCCCGGAATTTCTTGCGGTTGGCGGCCACCTGACCGCCGCCGGCCGCGCCGATCGGGGCTTTCAGCACCAGATCGACAATCTCGCCTTCGAAACGCTCGAAATCCTGCTGGTGGCGCAATGGGCGATCGATGCCCGGCGAGGAAACCTCGAGCCGGTTGTATTCGACCCCGTCGACTTCCAGCGCGAACTGCAGCTGGCGGGTGACTTTTTCGCAGTCTTCGACAGTGACGAACTGCTCGGAGGCACCGGCTTCGGGATGGCCGGTCCAGGGCAGATCGATGGTGATACGCAGCAATCCACCCGCGGAGCGTTCGATCTCCACGAGGTCATACCCGAGACCGGTAACGGTCGTTTCTACGATCTGCTGAAGTGCCACGTTGCGGAAAAGCCCACCAAGACGAATGAATCTGAAAACATCGAAAACCGATCGGCCATAAAAAACGGGCGGTTGGTATCCGCCCGTTTGGTCGTCAGCCTGCAATTCTACTGCGCCGGCATTATTTGTGCAACGCGGTCGCCGGGCGCAGATGCATTTATGCGCTGCAAAAGTGCCCGGGTATCCGGGATTTCCGGGTTATTGGTGTCGAGACTGCTCAATAACCGGTCAAGCAGTGTCGCCTGCGGCAGCACCGGTCCCAGAAAAACCACCCGTCCGCCGACCGCGATCAGCACTGTCGGAAAGGTCTCGACATCCAGATCGCCTGCGACATCCGCTTCATCCTCAATGTCTACCCAGCGGAACGTGCCGCCAGCGTGACGCGACGCGACACCGGTGAAGGCGTCGCGCCACTCCCGGCACACACCGCACCATTGCGCGCAGAGGCTCACCACCAGCAGATCGTCCTGCGTTGTCAATGTGCTGCTCTCCATGCGGAAAAAGAGCGGAATGCTAGCGCAGCGACCGCGCGCGCGAGCGGTCTACTCGGCATTCCCCCGCAGACGCCAGACCTCGACGGTGTCGACACTCGAAGCCCGGTTGCCCCAGGCGTTGCGGATATAGCTGGCCACGGCCGCCACTTCGGCGTCGTCGAGCGTCTGCAGGAACGGCGGCATGCCGCGCGGCCGCGGATTGCCGGCAGTGGCGGGTGCGAAACCGCCGTGCAGGACGATCTGCACCACGTTGGCGGGCGTGTTCAACACCACCGCGCGATTGCCCGCCAGCGCGGGAAACGCATCCTGCCCCTGGCCGGCTGCCCCGTGGCACCGGGCGCACTGGGCGGCGTAAATCCGGCTGCCCCGTTCCGCGACCGCCGACGCGAGCGGCTGCGGCGCCGGCGTCGACACCGGGTCGGGCGCGGGCGGCAGACTTCGCAGGTAGAGCGCCAGTGCGCCAATGTCGTCAGCCGACAGATGCTGCAGGCTGCGATACACCACTTCGGCCATCGGTCCGGACACGCTGGCGGCTGGCGCGACGCCGGTGTGCAGCAGCCGCACCGCATCCTCCTGCGACCAACCCGCCAGGCCGGCCGCTGTGGCCGATCGCAGCGACGGCGCCATCCAGTTCTCGGAGGGAATCGTGCCGCCGGTCAGCGGATCGCCGGCCGGGTTCGCACCGAACGCATTGCGCGGACTGTGGCAGGCACCGCAGTGGCCCAGCCCGCCCGCCAGATAGGCGCCCCGGTTCCACTCGGCCGACCTGGACGGCTCCGGCTGATACACCCCCGGCCGAAAAAACAGCGCCCGCCACACCGCCAGCGCCAACGGCTGGTCGTACGGGAAACGCAGCTGATGCGCCGGCGCGGGCGCAGTGACGGGCGGCAGCGCCTGCAGGAAAGCGAACATCGCGTCCGAATCCTCGCGGCTGATGCGGGTGTAGTGCGGATAGGGAAACGCCGGATACAGCAGCCGACCGTCGCGCGACCGGCCGTTGTGCAGCGCGCGCCAGAAATGCGCAGCCGACCAGCCGCCGAGCCCGGCGGGCGATGGCGTCAGGTTGCTGGCGAAGAGCGTTCCGAAAGGGGTGGCGATCGCCCGACCGCCGGCATA
>JAKONL010000267.1 GCA_022701965.1 Burkholderiaceae bacterium
ATCCCGCACCTGGACACCGAGCGCCGCCGAGCGGTGCCGGTATTCGGGCACTTCCAGCAACGTCCGCAAGGCGTTCTCGATGGCGCGACGGCTGGCTGCGGCCGGCGTGAGTCGAAGCCCCGCGCCGCAACGCGCGACACGGGCGGCGACGCCGGGCTGGTCGAACGCGATGGGCAGCGCGAGCATCGGCACCCCTGCCGCCAGACCGTCCATCACGGTGTTGAGCCCGGCATGGGTGACCAGCAGGTCCGCGCGGGCGAGCACTGCCCGCTGCGGCGCGAAATCGACGACCCACGCGGCGCCGGCACGCTCCACCGCTGCGACGCCTTTCGCATCCAGCCCGCCGCAATGCGCGACCAGGAGCTGCGCATTCACGGCACGGCATGCCTTCGCGATCCGCAGGAAAAGCTTCAGTCGGCCACCCTGCAGCGTTCCCAGGGACGCGAAGACGAACGGCCTGTCCGGGGCGAGCTCGAAGGGCAGGGCGGCCGATGCGGCCGCGGGCGGGCGCAGCGGGCCGACATGATGGAAGCCCGCGGCCGCCGCGTGGCGAGGAAAGTCGAAGGTCGCCGTGGTCTGGCTGAGCTGGAGCAGCGGAGACACGCACTCGGCCAGGGTGCGGCGAACCGGAATCCGGAGCCTTTCGCACTGCGCGGCGAGCACCCTAGAGAGCGGGCGCATCAGCCAGTCGTGGATGCGTTCGCTCACGGCATTCCGGTGCAGCCCGACCTCGTCCTGTGCATAGGCCCACGGCATGACCGGCAGCGGTATGGCCGGCTCCCGGTTCACGGGCAACGCGCAGGCGACGGAGACGAACGGCAGATCGAGCGCCTGTGCGACGAGGCTGCCGGCGGCTTCCATCTGGTCGGCGATCACCGCGTCGATGCGAAAGCGCTGCAGAAGCACCGGGGTCTCCGTGCACAGCATGGCCGTGCATGCCGCCACGTCGCGAATCACCCGCATGAGACCGAGCGGCCCGGTCGGGCGCGCGGCACGCTTCAGGATGCCCTCGAGTGTTCCGGCCGGATGGCTTCGCAGGCCCACCGCCACGAAATGGATCCTCGGATCCTTCACCTGAGAACGCACGTCCGCCTGATGGAACCAGAAGACCTCGTGACCGCGATCGATCAGGTTGCCGGCCAGCGCCTCGATGGCGGCTGCATGGCTGGGGAACGGAGGCGATAGAACAGCGAAACGTGTCACGAGATCGGCATGAAAGTTGCGGTGCTGTCCTGCAGGGATGCCTGACCAATCTATCGATCTTCGTGGTTTGGGCGACGACGTGTTGCAGGACGAAACCGCAACGTCGACAGCCCCATGGCTATTCCCAAAATGCACGGCGCGACAGCGCTCACTTATGCAGCGACCCGATTCCGAAGAAGTGCGTGCGGACGACGAGATCGAGTTCTGGAGACAGGCAGTGGTTCGTCGGCTGGATGCTCTGATGGCGCCCGTGGGCCATGCCGGCGATGCCGTGTGTCTGGCGATGCAGGCAGGTGTCGTGCAGGGTGGCAAGCGGGTACGTGCCCTGATGCTGATCGGCGTCTGCCGGGGTCTGGGTCTGGATCCTTTGCCCCTGCTCGACCTCGCATGCTCGCTGGAAATGATCCATGCGGCGTCGCTCTCCATTGACGACCTGCCCTGCATGGACGACGCCGACGAACGGCGCGGCCAGCCCGCGCTGCACCTGAGGTTCGGCGAATCGACGGCCCTGCTCGCCTCGATCGGGATGCTGACGCACGCGTTCAAGACCGTCGCCGAAATCGAGGACATCCCCGTCCATCTCAGGTCCAGGCTCGTCGTCCTTCTGGCCGATGCGGTCGGGCCGAACGGGCTCGTTCGCGGGCAGTACCGCGATCTGGCGTCGGGTGCGGGCAGGGCCGACGCAGCCTCGCTCAAGCAGGTCAATGAACTCAAGACAGGCATGCTCTTTCGCGCTGCCATGCTGATGCCGGCCGTGATCGCCGAAGCCGAGCCCTCGACGCTCGAAGCGATCGCCCAGCTGGCGACCGACGTCGGACATGCCTTCCAGCTGGGAGACGACCTCCAGGACGGCCGGAGCACGACCGATGGGTCCCTGACCGATCTGGACGGGCACGCCACGCTCGTCACGGCGCTCGGTCCCCAGCGTGCGCGCGCGAAATTCGAGCGGCACCTGCGGCATGCGCACCAGTCGATCGCCGTGCTCTTCCCGGAGTCACGGCTGCTGACCGCGCTGGTGCAGCGGATCGCTGCGATGTCGCCGGCGGAACCGGTGGCTGCAGGGATTTCCGCCCACCGCACCGACGTGCAGGCACGGGTCGCGTCCTAGCGCGCTGCCGCCGGGCGCATCAGCGGAAGCGCTTGGTCATCTCGCGCACCACGCCGACGATCCTGGCGTCGCCCAGCAACCGGGTCGCGTAGCGGTGGTTGAGCGGCTTCAGGTACCGATCCCCTCCGTCGACGACGTACTGCTTGAACGTCGTGACAGACGGCATGACGAGAGCGATCACGTAGTCCCCCGAAACCGGTGCCATATCGGGTTCGACGATCAGGAGCGAGCCCGGTGGAAACGAGTCGCCCGTTGCGCTGGTCATGCAGTCGCCGTGCACGTGCATGGCGAAGGTATGACGTGTCACGTCGACGTGCGCATGTACCGTGCGGCGGGGTCGTGTCGACGGGAACGTGTCGCCGGCACGGCGATCCGGGTCGGGTGCGTCCAGAAGGAGCGGAACGGCGTCGAGCCCTTCCGGTTCCGAACCCGCATGCAGGCCGGCGAGCATCTGGTCCACGGACACGCCGAGCACCGCCGCGACACGGGACCAGCTGGCCCGACGCGGCGCGGTGCCCCCGCAGAGTTCCCATTGATGGACCGCACCGCGACTCACGCCGACGGCCGTCGCGAACTGCTGCTGCGTCATCGACAGGCGCTCCCGGGCGGACCGGAAGTAGTTCTGCTGCGTCACGAGATCCGTCCGGGAGCTTCGTCTTGACAGGGAGGTGCGGCGCCGGCCGGACCTCTCCCGCGATCACTCGGCGCGGATGTCGTTCGCCTTGACCACGTCGCCGAGCAGCTTGTAGTAGCGGGTGGTCAGCTGCGCCAGTTGCTCGGGCGTGCCGCCGCCCGCGTCGTCGCCGCGATCGGCGATCGTCTTCTGCACGTTGGGCTCCTTCAGCGCCGCGTTCATCGCGGCGTTGACCTTCCTGACGATGTCGGGACTCAGTCCCGGAGGGCCGTAGAGCCCGATGAACGAGATCACCTCGAAATCCTTGATGCCGCGTTCCCTGGTCGTCGGAACGTCCGGGAAAGCGGGTACCCGCTGCGGCCCGGTCGACACCAACGCTTTCAGCTGCCCGGACTTGACGAAAGGCGCGACGACCGACGACGCGTCGAACATCGCGGTGATGCGTCCGGCCATCAGGTCGACCATCGCGGGGCTGCTGCCGCGGTACGGCACGTGGTTCATCTTCGGCTTGCCGATGCGGTCGCGAAACAGTTCCATCGCCGTCTGCACCAGGCTGCCCGGACCGCCGGAGCCATAGTCGATTCCCTTGCCGTCCTTGTCCTGCTGCTTCACGTAGGCGATGAATTCCTCGAGGTTCTTCACCGGCAGGCTCGACGGCACCACCAGCATCAACGAGGAGGTCAGGAGCAGGCCGATCGGCGTCATCTTGAGCGGATCGGCGACGGGCGTGTTGCGGTAGGTATGCGGGTTCAGCACCATGTTGCTGCCGTTGCCCACCAGCAGGCGATAGCCGTCGGGCGCCGCCTTGGCGATGTAGTCGGTCGCGATGTTGCCGTTGACGCCCGGCTTGTTGTCCATGACCACGCCCTGGCCCAGGCTGGCCTGCATGCCGGCGGTCAGCACGCGGCCGGCGAAGTCGGTCTGGCCTCCGGGCGGATAGCCGACGGTGAACGTGATCGCCTTGTTGGGATAGGCAGCCTGCGCCGATGCGGTGCCCGCCAGCATGCCGGCACCGAGGCCGCCGAGAGCCATCCGCAGGGCGCGGCGGCGCGTGGCGAATGGCGGTAGATCGTTGAATCGTGATTGCATTGGGTGTCTCCATCAGGCTTCGACGAAGCCGCGTCGGGCGATCATAAATTGCGGCTCGTGCGCTCGGCTCGACGCATAGCGGCGACCTGGGACCGTCCGACCCGGCTTGCTCGCCCAGCGACCCGGCCGCCTACTTCGCAGCGGCGCGGGCGGCGTCCGCCTTGCCCTTGGCCTCGTCGGCCTTGCGTTGCAGTTCCTTGGCTTCCTTCTCGGCCTTCTGTGCTTCCGCCTCCTTGGCTTTGGCTTCCTTGTCCGAGGACATGCCGCCGGCGATCGCGCTGCCGGCCACCGAACCGACCACGCCACCGACGGCGACCGCGCCCATGGTTCCCATCAGGCCCGACCCCGCCGCTGCGGGCGCTGCGGCCGCTGCGGGTGTGGCCGCAGCCGCACCCGCGGGCGCCGCCGCGGGCGGCGTCACGGGAGCCTTGGGCGCGGTGCTGGCCGGCTGGGCCGCGCTCGGCTTGCTGCCGAAACGCTTGGCATGGGCGAGCGAGGGAACGGACAAGGCAACCGTGGAGACGACGAGAGCGACCGCGGCGGTCGCGGAGCGAAGGGATGTGGTGGTGAACATGAGGATGCCTTTGTATGTAGGGAACGTCTGCGGACCCTAACGAAATACGTGGGGTACAGGCGTTAAGCCCTGATCCTTGCCTGTCTTTCGGTGCGTGGAACGTCCGGTGCCTGACTCGCAGTGGCAATAACCCGTGGGAATTGAAGGACAAGCGTCGTTTTGGGTAATACCAATCTCCTCTTACTAATACTTATTAATCATCGAATTAAGCGTCTTGCAAATCCAATTCGAAAAAAAGCTTAATGTTGTTGTTCGCGAATCCGATAGTGATGACAATAGAGTTGTCAATAAGAGGAGTTCGCTAATGACTGTAATTATAAAATATTCGTTAGTTTATTCTCATGTAACAATTTTGGTTACATCTTTGAGAAATATTATTTCTGCAATCGGATCCCTGTCCGAGGCCGCTTCCGCCGCCGCGTAGAAATCCTTCAGAACGGGGGGCGCTCCAGGAGTCACCTGCGTCGCGGACCCCGCCCTTTTCCCTCTGTAGCCCGGCCTGAAAGCCGGGTTTTCCGTGAACGGCTTGCATCAGCTCGTGGCGGCGCCCTGCGCGCAATTTTTTCAATTTTCTTTGTGGGATTTAATGTGTCAAAAGTATTAATCAGCACTTACCTCGGAACGATTTTTGCAATGATGGCAGTCGTCCCTGGAACGGTTTCGGCGCAGACCTCCAAATTGGCGAACGAATTCAGTTCGTTCACGCTGAATAGTCGCACCAGCGTGAGCTATGGCGCCAATGGCGTGCTCACCAGCAAGACACTGGATGCCGGTTCCTACGTCTGCGGCAATACGATCTTCGGCGACCCGGTCATGGGAGTGGCGAAGGCGTGCTACGCACCGGCCGCCACGGCGAACGCGACCACGACGAACATGACCACCACGACCGTCGGCGTGCTCGCGGCGGAGAACGGCACCTTCAAGCTGGCATCGGCATCGGTCGTCGCCTACGGCGCCAACGGCACCATGGTGCAGAAGTCGCTCGCCGCGGGAACCTACAGCTGCGGCAACGCGCTCTTCGGCGACCCGCTGATGGGCGTCTTCAAATCCTGCTACTCGACCGCCGTCGCCGCGCCGGCGCCCTCGACCAACCAGCTCGCCCTGATCGTCAAGCAGCGCAGCTCGTTCACCCTGACCGCAGCGACGACCGTCGTCTACGGCGCCGGCGCCCAGACCGTCCAGAAGGTGCTGGCCGCCGGCACCTACCAATGCTCCGACGAATTCTTCGGCGATCCGGCGGTGGGCATCCAGAAAGGCTGCTACGCGGCGAGCACCGTCGTTGCGGCTCCCGTTGTCGTCGCACCGGTCCTCGCCGCACCGGTTCTCGCGACGCCCGTGGCGAACAAGCCCTCCGAGACGAGCGGCAGCGTGCTCGCGGTGTCGGGCGACGTGATGGTCAACGGCGCGGTCTCCAACGCCGAGTACCAGGCCATGGCCCAGAAGATGGGCACCGACGCGGCCATCGCCTACCGCTACGGC
>JAKONL010000281.1 GCA_022701965.1 Burkholderiaceae bacterium
CCGCTGTATCCGCCGCCGCTGCCGGGACGCTTCAACATCGGCGTGCTGCACACCAGCCTGACCGGCCGCGCCGGCCATGATCCGTACGCGCCGACCTCGGTCGACGTGCTCTGCGACAAGGGCTACGACTATTTCGCGCTCGGCCACATCCACATGCGCGAGGTGGTGCGCGAGGCAGGGCCGCGCATCGTCTTCCCGGGCAACCTGCAGGGCCGGCACGTCGGCGAGACCGGTCCGAAGGGCTGCGAGCTGGTGACCGTGGAGGGTGGCCGGATCGTCGAGGCGGTCTTCGTCGGGCTGGAAGTGGTGCGCTGGCACCAGATGGCCGTCGATGCGACCGGCCTCGCGACCGTGGACGCGCTCTGCCGCCAGGTGGTTCGGCAGGCGCACGAACTCTTCCGCGCGGCGAGCGACAAGCTGCACGCCGTGCGCGTGCGGGTGATCGGCGAGACGGAGCTGCACCGGGTCGAGGCCGACCAGCCCGGCACCATCGCCGCCGCGATCCAGGCCGCGACGCAGGACCTCGAGGGCATCGACGTCTGGATCGAGCAGGTCGAGCTCGCGATGCGTTCGCCGATGGACCGCGCCGCGGTCGCCCAGCGCACCGACGCACTCGGCGAGGTGGTGCGGCTGGTCGACGGCCTGGCCGCCGACGACGCGGCGCTGCGCGCCTGGTTCCTGCAGCAGGTCGCCGGCATGGCGGACCTGCCCGGCGCCATGCTCGACGCCGCGCCGACGTCCATCGACGCGGCCGCGCTGCGCGCCTGCCTGGCCGATGCGGAAGCCACCGTGCTCGCGCAGCTCTCCGGCCTGCCGGGCGAAGGAGCGCGCGCATGAGGCTGCGGCGCCTGCATCTGCCGGCCTACGGGCCGTTCACCGACCGGGTCCTGGACTTCGGCGACCGCGCCCGGTCGCTCGTGCTGGTCCATGGCCCGAACGAGGCCGGCAAGTCGTCGACGCTGCGCGCGATGGCCGACCTGCGCTTCGGCATTCCGGCGCAGAGCCGGGACAATTTCGTCCATGCCCATGCCGACCTGCGCATCGGCGGCGAGTTCGTCGACCGCGAGGGCCGGCCGCACGGCTTCGTGCGGCGCAAGGGCCGCGGCGGCACGCTGCTGGCCGCCGACTTCGGCGACGGCTCCTCGGTCGCTTCGGTCGGCGACGCGGTGCCGCCGGAGGTCGAGGCGCTGCTGACCGGCGGGCTCGTGCGCGAGGCCTACGAATCCATGTTCGCGCTCGACCACATGCGCCTGCGCGAAGGCGGCAAGGCGCTGCTCAAGGGCGAGGGCGACATCGGCGCCGCCCTGTTCGAGGCCAGTGCCGGCGTGCGCAGCATTCCGCAGATGCTGCAGCGGCTCGAGGACGCCTCGCGCCGCTACTTCATGCCCGGCGCGCGCGGCAAGAACGCGCGCATCAACCAGGCGCTCGCGACGTACAACGAACGCAACGCCGAATTCAAGAGCAGTCTGGTGCGCCCCGTGCAGTGGGCCGAGCTCTTCCGTCAGCACCGGTCGGCCGCCGACGCGTTGGCCGCACTCGAACAGTCGCTTCGCGCGTCGCAGGTCTCGCTGCTGCAGGTCAAGGAACTGCGCGCGGTGGCACCGCTGATCGCGGCGCTCGACGGTGCGCTGGCGGCGCTCGTGGTGCTCGACGGCGTGCGCATGCTCCCGCCCGATGCGCCGGCCGTGCGCGCGGCGGCCGAGTCGGGCCTGTTCGATGCGCGGCAGAACGCGCGCGAGGCGGCGGCCGAGGTCGAACGGCAGCAGGTGCTGATCGACGCGCTTCGGCCCGACGCCGCGGTGCTGGCCGCGGCCGCTGCCGTCCGGCGCCTGGACAGCGCCGCGGAGACCATCGAGCCCCGTCGCCGCGATATCGCCGTCGCCCGGGGCGAGGTCGAGCGCGAGACGCAGGCGCTGGAGCGGATCGCCCTGCGCATCGATCCGGCGGCGCCGGCGGCCGAGGTGGTCGCGCGCGCTCCGACGCGCACGGCGCGGGCCGGCATCGAGACGGCCCTGCGCCAGCTCGATCTCGCGCGCCAGGCGCTCGAACAGCAGGCGGCGTCGGGCGTGCGCGAGTCCGACACACGCTCGGCCGCGGCCGAGGCACCGCCGCCCGTCGAGGCGCGTACCGAGCTGCACCCCGCGCAGGCCGAGGTCGCCCGCCACGACACCGTCGTGCAGCGGCTCGCCGCATTGCCGGTCGCGGTCCGCACCGCCGAGCGGCAGGTCGCCCAGGCGCTGGCCGCCGCCGGACTGCCCGACGTGGCGGCACTGTCCGGCGTCCGGCTGCTGCTGCCGGCGCAGATCGATCACGCGCTGGAGCAGGAGGGCGCGAGCGCCGTGCGCCGCGGCGGGCTGGTCTCGCGCATCGACGCCATCGCCGCCGCGCTGGTCGACGCTGCCGGGCGGCGGGACGAACTGCTCGCCGGCGGTGCGCCGGCCACCCGCGACGACGTGGCGGACGCGCGCCGGCGCCGGGAGGCGAGCTGGGCGCTGCTTCGCGACACGTACATCGACCGCGTCGCGCCCGTTCCCGCGAACGACCTGTTCACCGAGGGCGGCGCACTGCCGGCCGCCTATGTCGAGGCGGTGCGCGAAGCCGACCGGCTGGTCGACGCCCTGGCCGGCGACACCGCGCGCTCGTCCGCGCTGCAGGCGCTGCGCCGCGAGATCGCCAACCTGGAGCGCGACCGCGACGCGCTCGCGCGCCAGCTCGCCGACATCGGCGCGGCCGACGAGCGCCGCATCGACGAGTGGCGGCACCTGCTGGCGCACGGCGGATTGCCGCCGCTCGCACCCGCTGCGATGCGCCAGTGGCAGCCGCTCTTCGCGAAGGCGGTGGAGTCGGCCGATGCCCTGCGGCTGCTGCGCGATCAGCTCGACGAGGCGACGAGCCTGGAGCGCGACCTGTCCGCTCGCCTGCGCGCGGCGCTCGCGGCCGTCGGCGGCGGTGCGGCATCCGGCGGCGAGGGCGCCTCGCTGCCGACGCTGGCCGCGCTGGCGACGGCGCTGGAGGACGAGTTCCGCCGACGGGAGCGGGCCGCCGACGCGGCCCGTGGCGAGCGGGAACATCGCGAGCGCGCCGCGCGTGAGCACCGGGCGCGGCTGGACGAGCGCACGGCCGCGCTCGCGGCCGCGCAGGCACGGCTGGCGGTGCATCTGGGCGTGCTGGGGCTCGACGGCGAGGTCGATGCGGCGGTTGTCCGCGCACGGCTCGCGGAATTCGACGAGCTGCTCGCCACGCACGTCCGGCTGCTCGCCGCGCAGTCTCACGAAACGCAATCCAGCCAGGTGCTGGCGCTCCTGGCCGACGGCGCGGCCGCGGTGCTGGCGCAGCTCGGCGAGGACGTGACGGCCGACGTGCGCGCGGGCATCGACGCGCTGGCCGCTCGTCTCGTTGCGGCCGAGGCCGTCGAGCACCGGCGCGAGCTGGCACTGCAGGCGCATGCGAGCGCGGCCGACGCCCTGCAGGCGCACCGCCGGACCGCGACGCGCCACCAGGCGACGCTCGAAGCCCTTTGCAGCGCGGCCGGCGTCGCTCAGGCGGCGCTGCTGCCCGAGGCCGAGGAGCAGTCGCGGCGCAAGCGCGAGGCGATGCAGGAGATCGACCGGTCGCGCGGCCACCTGGCCCAGGTCACCTCGCGCGACCTCGACGGCCTGCGCTCGGCGCTCGCGGGCTGGGACGTGGCGCGCATGGAGGCCGAGGAGCACGCGCTGGCCGAGGCGCAGTCGCGGACCGAGGAGGCGCTGCAGTCGGCGCGCGCCGCCGAGGAGTCGACCCGCCGCGCGCTGGAGGCCGTCGACGGCTCGGACGTCGCGGCGACGGCGCGCGAAGGCATGGAGCAGGCCGCCGCCCGCGTGCGCGCCGACATGGCGCCGTGGATGCGCTCGCGGCTCGCGCACGCGCTGCTGGCCGAGGCGCTCAAGCGGTTCCGCGACCGGGCCCAGGGGCCGATGCTGCAGGCCGCGACGACCTACTTCGGCGCGATGACGCACGGCGAGTTCGACCGGCTGCTCGGCGACGACAGCGGCAAGGAGCCGGCGCTGGTCGCGCAGCGGCGCAACGGCGCGCGCATCAGGGTCGAGGAAATGAGCGAAGGCACGCTCGACCAGCTCTATCTCGCGCTGCGGCTCGCTGCGCTCGACGTCCGTCGCGGTGCCGGCGTCGACCTGCCGGTGGTCTTCGACGACGTGCTGATGACGTCCGACGAGGGCCGCTCCGGCGCGATGCTCCAGGCGCTGGCCGCCTTCGCGGGCGGCACGCCCGGCACGCCGGGCAGTCAGGTGATCGTGTTCACGCACCACCGGCACCTGGTGGAGATCGCGCAGCGCGAGCTGCCGGGCGAGGTGCTGCGGGTGGTCTCGATCTGAGGCGCGATCAGCCGCGCTCCGGCGCCAGCGACAGCAGGACCGTCACCGTGCTGCCGCGCCCCGGGCCTGCGCTGGCCGCGGACACCGTGCCGCCGTGCATCTCGACGATCTTCCTCACGATCGCCAGGCCCAGCCCCAGGCCGCCCTCGGCGTTGGAAGCGGCGCCGGGCGCCTGCACGAAAGGCTCGAACAGCTCGTCGATGGTGCCGGGATGCATGCCGATGCCGTTGTCGCTGACCCGGACCGCCACCTGATGCGAGCCATGGGCGCGCATGCCCAGGGTCACTTCGCCGCCGGGATCGGTGTACTTGGCGGCGTTGTTCAGCAGGTTGGCGAACACCTGGACCAGCCGCGTCGCGTCGCCGAGCACGACCATCGGCGCCGGGCCCAGGTCGGTCTGCAGCCGATGGCCCTTCTTCGCGATCAGCGGGCCGCTCTGCTCGAGGGCCTGCGCGAGCACCTGCTGCAGGTCCACCGGCGCCGGTTCGGTGAGGAAGTTGCCGCGCATGACGCCCGAGAGATCGACCAGGTCGTCGGCCATGCGCTTCATCTGCGCGACCTGCCGCCCGATCTGGTCGCCTGCGCGTGCGACGAGCTTCGCGTCGTCGGGTGCGCGCCGGAGCAGTTCCTGCGCCGCATGGATCGCCGAGAGCGGATTGCGGATCTCGTGGCCGAGCGTGGCCATGGCGTTGTCCTTGGCACGGTTGCTCGTGCGCAGCTGCCGCACGAGGCCGGCGAGTTCGCGGCGCGACGCCCGCAGGCGTCCGCCGATCGCGCCGATGCTCGCGCCGATGGCGCAGAACAGCACGGTGCGGGCGATGTTCTCGGTCTGGAACACGCCCTCGAATCCGTGGCCCTGGCCGATGAAGAGGTAGGTGCCGACGGCCGCACTCGCCGCGGTGGCGAGCACCGCCGGGCCGAAGCCGCCGTGGAACGCGGCGATCACCACGGCCAGGCAAAGGATCAGGAACGGTCCCTGCTGACCGAGCAGCGGATTGAGCAGATAGCGCAGGCCGAGTGCGAGCGCCACGGCCAGGATGGCCACCAGATACTCGCGAGGGCCCGCGCGCGCGCTGTCGGCGGCGGGCGGGTCCGTGGCGGCGGACGAGGGGTGTCGTGCGGAATCGATGGACGCAGTCTAGCGAGCGCCATCGACGACCGGTTCAGTTCAGCACGCCCTTCTTCGACTCGATCGGCGGCGGCACCGAGAGGTGGCCGATCATCTGATGCAGGTCCACCTCGAGCGCGCGGGTGATCGCCTGCATGGGCACGTCGTGCAGCTTGCCTTCGAACGGATCCTCGAGATCGGTTCCGATCTGGTCGAGCGCGAGGAACATGAAGCCCACCAGCACCGAGCCCAGCGGCGTGAGGTAGCCGAGGTCGTGCACCAGTCCGAGCGGCAGCAGCAGGCAGAAGACGCGCACGAAGATGCGCGGGAACTGGCTGTACTGCCGGGGCAGCGGCGTGTTCTTGATGCGCTCCAGCCCGCCCTGCGCGCTCGCCAGTGCGGACAGGCTCGTGTTGAGCGCGGTCATGCTGATGGGATCGATGAGCCCGGCCGCGCGTGCGTCGCCGAGGCGGTCGGCGATGTCGGTCTGCAACGCCAGCGGCACGTTGGCCGCATCGCGCACCCGGTCCAGCGTCTCGGGCGCCAGGAAACGCTGGATGTCGTTCCACGGCGCGACGCGCAGCAGGTGAAGTCGCAGCGCCTGCGTGTAGGCGACCTGGTGGCGCGTCAGGCGCACCTGCAGCGGCGTGTCGCGCGTCAGCGCGATGAGTCCGCGCACGAAACTGCGCGAGTCGTTGACGACCTGGCCCCACAGCAGCCGGCCTTCCCACCAGCGCGCGTAGGCCGCGTTGTTGCGCAGCGTGACCACCAGTGCGACGGCGGTGCCGACCAGCGGCAGCGGCAGGTTGTCCTGCCCGATGCGCGACCAGCCCTGCACCATGTACAGGTAGGTGACCACGATGTCGTAGATCAGCAGTGCGAGCAGCTGGGGCCCGACGGCCACCAGCAGGCGCCGCACGTTGATGCTGCGCTGGACGATCATTCGACGTCGATGCCCGGGACGTCGTCCTCCGCGCTCAGCGGCCGCAGCTCGCCGGAGACCTCGTCGACCGCGCTCACGTCGCCGGACTCGATGTCGTAGACCCAGCCGTGCAGCGCCAGCTGCTGCGTGGCGAGCCGCGCCGCCACGGCCGGATGCGTGCGCAGGTGGCCGAGCTGGGTACGGACGTTCTGCACCACCAGCGCCGCGACCTTGTCGGCGCCCTGCAGGTCCGGGAGCGTCGCCTCCACCACGCTGCGCGCCGCCTCGGCGTTGCGCAGCCACGAGGCCACGGTGGGCATCTTCTGCAGCACCGGGTCGTTCGGGTCGAGCAGCGCCTTCATCGCGCCGCAGTCCGAGTGCCCGCACACCACGACGTCGGTAACCTCGTGCGCGGTGCTCGCGTACTCCACCACCGCCGAGACGCCGCCCATCATCTCGCCGTAGGCGGGCACGACGTTGCCGATGTTGCGGCACAAAAACAGTTCGCCGGGATCGGTATGCGTCATCATTTCCGGGACGACGCGGCTGTCGGCGCAGCAAATGAACAGCGTCTTGGGCTGCTGCTGCGTCGCGAGCTGCTGGAAGAG
>JAKONL010000282.1 GCA_022701965.1 Burkholderiaceae bacterium
TCGCTGTAGGGAGCCGGACATGGATGCCAGCGTCGTTCTGATCGCCTCCGCCTGCGTGTTCCTGGCCATCGGCGTGCCGGTGGCCTTCGCGCTCGGCCTCGCCACCGCCGCGACCCTGATGGTCGCGGAGAACTATCCGCTGATGGTGCTGCTGAAGGAAACCTTCACCGGCATCGACAGCTTCCCGCTGATGGCGGTGCCGTTCTTAATCCTCGCCGCCGAGCTGATGAGCGGCGGCTCGCTCACCGAGGTGCTGCTGCGCTTCGCCGGGCAGTTCGTCGGCCACAAGCGCGGCGGGCTCGGCTACACCAACGTGGTGTCGCTGACCTTCTTCTCCGGCATCTCCGGCTCGGCGCTCGCGGATGCGGCGGGCCCGGGATCGATGCTGATCAAGATGATGGACAAGGCCGGCTACGACCGCTCCTACGCGGCAGCGCTGACCGCATCGACGGCGATCGTCGGGCCGATCATCCCGCCCTCGATCATCATGATCATCTACGCGCTGCAGGACGAGTCGGTCTCGGTCGGCACGCTGTTCGCGGCCGGCATCCTGCCGGGGATCCTGATCGCGGTGGCGATGTGCGCAGTGAACTTCCACGTCTCGAAGAAGCGCAACTACCAGGGCGACGGCAGACTGCCGCCGCTGCGCGAGATCCTCGTCACCAGCTGGAAGGCGCTGCCGGCGATCCTTCTGCCGGTGGTGATCCTCGGCGGCATGCGCGCGGGCTGGTTCACGCCGACCGAGGCGTCGGTGGTGGCGGTCTTCTACGCGCTGCTGGTGGGCAAGTTCGTCTACCGCACGCTCGAGTGGAAGGCGCTGCCCAACATCCTGGAACGTTCGGCCCTGCTGTCGGCCTCGGTACTGATCATCATCGGGCTGTCGGCGTCGTTCGCCTGGGTGCTGACCATCGAGGGCATCCCGCAGCAGATGGCCGAGTGGCTGATCGGCATGAACCTGTCGCCGTGGATGTTCCTGATCATCGTGAACGTCTTCCTGCTGCTGTTCGGCATCTTCATCGAGCCGCTGCCCGGCGTGATGGTGCTCGCGCCGATCCTGGCGCCGGTGGCGCTCAAGCTCGGCGTCGACCCGGTGCACTTCGCGATGATCGTGATCTTCAACCTCACGCTGGGCATGATCACGCCGCCGGTGGGCGGCCTGCTGTTCGTGACCTGCAACGTGTCGAAGGTGCCGATGTCGGCCCTGGTGCGCGAGCTGGTGCCATTCCTCTGGGCGCACGGCGCGGTGCTCATGATCCTCACCTTCGTGCCGGCGCTGAGCACCTGGCTGCCGCGCGTGATGGGATTCAAGTAGTTCTCCACTACACTCGTGCGCGTCAGGAGAGAGCCTCGCGCGACGAGGCCACCGAAGGCGCAGGAACCCTCCGAACGCTCAGGTAGAAGGACTGACGACACGCCCGCTCACACGGGCGTTTCCTTGCTGGAGAGAGGCCTCGCGGCCCACCGAAGGAGCAAACCCTAAGCCTCTGAAAAGGCGGGGCGAATCTCTCAGGTAAAGCGGACAGCAGGGGTGGCCCATGGCTTGCGTCATGGATTGGACTGCCCCCTGCCCTTTGCCTTTACGGAGTGCGCCATGGCTGCCTCGTCAGATCTCCCCGAAACCCTGCTGCAGAAGACGCCGCTGCACGATCTCCACGTCGAGCTCGGCGCGCGCATGGTGCCGTTCGCCGGCTACTCGATGCCGGTGCAGTACCCCGCGGGCCTGATGGCCGAGCACCGGCACACGCGCACCGCCGCCGGCCTGTTCGACATCTCGCACATGGGCCAGCTGCGGCTGGTCGGGCCCGGCGCCGCGGCCGCCTTCGAGACACTGGTGCCCGTCGACGTGATCGGCCTCGCACCGGGCAGGCAGCGCTACGGCATGCTGCTCGACGACACAGGCGGCATCCTCGACGACCTGATGTTCTTCAACGAAGGGCACGAGTCGCTGTTCGTGATCGTCAACGGCGCCTGCAAGGCAGCGGACATCGCGCACATCCAGGCCCGCATCGGCGACCGCTGCGACGTGCAGCCCCTGCCCGACCACGCGCTGCTCGCGCTGCAGGGGCCGCAGGCCGTCGCGGTGCTGGCGCGGCTGTCGCCCGCCATCGAGCGCTTCGTCTTCATGACCGGCGGTGCGGTGCGGATCGGCGAAGGCACGGCAACCGTCCCGGCCTTCGTCACGCGCAGCGGCTATACGGGCGAGGACGGCTTCGAGATCTCGGTGAAGTCCGGCGACGCCGAGACGCTCGCACGGCTCCTGCTCGCGCAGCCCGAGGTCATGCCGATCGGCCTGGGTGCGCGCAATTCGCTGCGCCTGGAAGCCGGCCTGTGCCTGTACGGCAGCGACATCGACACCACCACGACGCCGGTCGAGGCGTCGCTGAACTGGGCGATCCAGAAGGTGCGACGCACGGGCGGCGCGCGCGCGGGCGGCTTCCCCGGTGCCGCGAAGATCCTCGCGCAACTCGACATCGCGCAGGCCGGCGCCGCGACCGCCGCCGCCCTGCCCGCCAGCGCCGACCACCACACGCTGCGGCGCAGGCGCGTCGGCCTGGTCGCACTCGAACGCATCCCGGTGCGCGACGGCGCGCCGCTCGAATCCTTCGAGGGCCAGCCGATCGGCAGTGTGACCAGCGGCCTGCTCGGACCGAGCGTCGACCGCCCGATCGCGATGGGCTATGTCGCGACCGCCTACAGCGAGCCCGGCACGCGCCTGCAGGCGATCGTGCGCGGCAAGCCGGTGCCGATGGAGGTCTGCACGCTGCCTTTCGTCCCGGCAAACTACTTCCGGGGCTGAGCCCCGCCACCCCCTTTTTTTCCTTCCAGGAGTTCCAGCATGAGCATCAAGTACACCCAGGACCACGAATGGGTCCGCACCGAGGGCGACGCGCCCGCCATCGTCGGCATCACCGTGCATGCGCAGGAAGCGCTCGGCGACGTGGTGTTCGTGGATCTGCCCGACGTCGGCAAGACCTTCGCGCAGGGCGAGGTCGCCGGTGTCGTCGAGTCGGTGAAGGCGGCGGCGGACGTGTTCATGCCGGTCACGGGCGAGATCGTCGAGGTCAACGAGGCGCTGCGCGCCGACCCGTCGCTCGCCAACAGCGACCCGCTGGCGTCGGGCTGGTTCTTCAAGGTGAAGCTCAGCGATCCCCTGCAGGTCGACGCGCTCCTGGAAGAAGCCGACTACGACAAGTTCGCGAACGGCTGAGCCCGCCCATCCGCCATGTCCACCCAAGCCTTTCCCACCCTTCGCGAACTCGAGAACGCCGACGAGTTCATCGCGCGCCACATCGGCATCGAGCCGGCCGACGAGGCTCGCATGCTGCCGGTCATCGGATCGGCGACGCGGGCGGAACTGATCGACGGCATCGTGCCGGCCGCCATCCGGCGCACGAAACCGATGAACCTGCCGGCAGCCGTGAACGAAGCCGAGGCGCTGGCGGAACTCAAGCGGATGGCGGCGAAGAACACGGTCGCGCGCAACTTCATCGGCCAGGGGTACTACGGCACGCACACGCCGGGCGTGATCCTGCGCAACATCCTGGAGAACCCGGCCTGGTACACGGCCTACACGCCCTACCAGGCCGAGATCTCGCAGGGCCGCATGGAGGCGCTGGTCAATTTCCAGAC
>JAKONL010000296.1 GCA_022701965.1 Burkholderiaceae bacterium
AACTCCTCGAACGGGCTCATGTGCGGGTTCTGGTAGTCCAGGCCGACCACGTAGCCGATGATCAGCTGGTCGTTCTCGGCGTGATAGACGAACGAGCCGCCGTAGGGGTCGCCCGGCAGCGGCCAGCCGGCGGTGTGGATCGCGAGGCCGGGCTGGTGGCGCGCCGGGTCGATCTCCCAGAGCTCCTTGATGCCGATGCCGTAGCTCTGCGGGTCCTTGCCGTCGTCGAGCTTGAACTTGGCGATGAGCTGGCGCCCCAGGTGGCCGCGCGAGCCCTCGGCGAAGATCGTGTACTTGCCCAGCAGCTCCATGCCGAGCTGGAAGTTGTCGGTCGGCTCGCCGTCCTTGCCGATGCCGAGATTGCCGGTGGCGACGCCGCGCACCTTGCCGTCCTCGGTGTAGAGCACCTCGGCCGCAGGAAAGCCTGGAAAGATCTCGACGCCCGCCTCCTCGGCCTGCTGGGCCAGCCAGCGGGTCACGTTGCCCAGGCTGACGATGTAGTTGCCCTCGTTGTGGAAGTTCGCCGGCAGCATGAAGTTCGGCGTGCGCATGCCGCCGGTCTCGCTGAGCATCAGGAAGGTGTCGGCGGTCACGGGCTGGTTGAGCGGGGCGCCCTTGGCCTTCCAGTCCGGGATCAGTTCCGACAGCCCGCGCGGGTCCATGATCGCGCCCGAGAGGATGTGCGCGCCGGGCTCGGAACCCTTCTCCAGCACCACCACCGAGATCTCCCTGTCGTACTGCGCGGCGAGCTGCTTCAGGCGGATCGCCGTCGACAGGCCGGCGCAGCCGCCACCGACCACGACGACGTCGTACTCCATGGCTTCGCGGGGGCCGAACTGGGCGAGGATTTCGTCGTGGGTCATCGATGTGTCTCTTCGTGGGAGGATTTGAAATATTTTATGCGGCGGGGTCGAGCGCGATCCGGGCTTCCAGGCCCGAAGGCCGTCCCGGCGGCGGCGACCGCAGGTCGAGCCGCGCGCCATGCTTTTCGACGATGGTCGAGACGATCGACAGGCCCAGCCCGTAGCCGACCCGCGCGGTGCCGTGCCGGACATGACGCTGTCGCATCGACGCGAGCGTCTGTGCGTCCGCGCCCGGGCCGCCGTCGCGCACGACCAGCGTGGCATCGGCGCCGACCTCGACCTCGACGCGGCTGCGCCCGGCATGGTGCAGTGCGTTCTCGATCAGGTTGCGCAGCGCGATGGCCAGCGCGTCGAAGTCGCCGAGCGCCTTCGGCGCCGCGCCGCTCTCGGGAACCTGCAGGTGCAGGCGGTCGAGCGCGCACGCGTCCTGCCAGAACTCCTGGACGACGGTCGCGGCAAGCAGCGCGAGGTCGACGGGCAAGCGCGCCAGCGACGCGCTCGACTCCGCGCGCGAGAGCTGCAGCAGCTTCTCGGTGCGGTGGCCGAGCGTCTCCAGCGCGTCGAGCGCACCGCGAACGTCCTCCCGGCGCAGGTCGTGGTCGAGCGCGGTCTGCAGGCGCAGCCGGGCCGCGGCGAGCGGCGTGCGAAGCTCGTGCGCGGCGTTGGCCGCCAGGGCGCGCTCGACGTCCAGCGCGGTCGAGAGCCGTTCCATCAGGCGGTTCACGTGTTCCTCGACCGACCGCAGTTCCAGCGGCAGGCCGGGCAGGGCGATCGGCTGGAGCTGGTCGCTGCCGCGGCGGGCGATCTCCTGCTTGAGCGTCTGCAGCACGTCGAGCTCGGTGCGCGCGATGCGCCGCAGCAGTACCGCCAGCAGCGGCAGGATCGCCATCAGCGGCGCAATCAGCCCGACCAGCGTGCGGTCGACCGCGGCGCGGCGTTCGTCGAGCGGGTCGGCGACCTGGAGGAACAGGTCGCGCTGCGGATGGCGCGCCGTGTAGATGCGCCAGCGCGCGTTGTTCTCGAAGCCGGGCGCCACGGGGACGTCGAACGTGTCTTTCGGGGTCTCTGCCGAGCGCATCAGGACCCGCTCGCCGGCGTCGACGATCTGGAACACGACCGACGCATCGGGAAACGTGGTCGGCGTGGGCGCCAGCAGCGGGAGAGCGGCATGCGCACCGGACGCGTTGCGATCGAGCGTGTCCAGGGCGATGTCGAACATGCGGTGCGACACCTCGACCAGTTCGTTGTCGAAGTTGAAGGTGATCTCGCGGTCGGTGTACCAGACCACGCCCAGCACGCAGGCCAGCCAGACACCGCCCACCCACAGGATCAGCGTGCGCGTGAGCCGGCCGGCCAGCGTGTCCCGGCCGATGCGCGAGAGCAGCGCCTCGATGCCCGGCGCGCTCACTCGGCAGGGTCCGTCGAGTGCGCGAGCCGGTAGCCCAGGCCGCGCAGGGTCTGGATGCGGCTGCGGCCGAGCTTGCGCCGCAGCCGGCTGATGAAGACCTCCAGCGTGTTGCTGTCGGCCTCGTCGTCGAAGCCGTAGAGCGCGTCCTGCAGGTTCTCGCGCGTATGGATGCGGTCCGGCCGCGTGGCCATGACGCGCAGCAGCGCCCATTCCTTCTGCGTGAGCGCCACGATCTCGCCGTGGTTGCGGACCGTCTCGCGGCCGAGATCGACCTGCAGGCTGCCCAGCACGAGGACCGGCACGTTGCCGTCGCTGCGGCGGCGCTCCACCGCGCGCAGGCGGGCGAGCAGCTCGGCCGGGTCGTAGGGCTTGATGAGGTAGTCGTCGGCACCGGCGTCCAGGCCGCGGATGCGGTCGGTCACCTGGTCACGCGCGGTGAGCACGATCACGATCGGGCGGTCGCGCAGCGCGCGCACCTGCGGCAGGAGCGAGAGCCCGTCGCCGTCGCCCAGGTGCAGGTCGAGCAGCACGGCCGCGTACTGCGCCGCCCGCAGCGCGGCGCCGGCCGCCGCCAGGCTGGGCACGGCGTCGACCACGAAGGCCTTGGCGCTCAGATAGCTGCGGACCGCCTCGGAAAGCGCGACGTCGTCTTCGACCAGCAGAACGCGCACGGGCAGGATCCTTGTAAGCGGGAGAGCATCACAGTCTACCGAGCCGCGACGCGGCGCTTCAGGTTGGATTCAGGCTGCGCCGATACGCTCGCTCCGTCTCCAGTTCCGGTGCCGCCGTCTTGCGTTCTTCTCTCCGACCGTTCTCCCGCGTTCCTCTCGCATCCGGCGATAGCCGCCCGTTCGTGGCGGCGATCGTGCTGCTCGCGGTGCTGCTGCTGTGGGACGCGAGCGGTCTCGACCTCGTCCTCGCGCGCCTCGCCGGTTCGCCGTCGGGATTCGCGTTGCGGGAGAACCGGCTCTTCGTCCTCGTCATGCACGAGATTCCGCGCTTCGCCAGCACGGCAGGCGTGATCGCGCTGTTCGTGCTCGCCGCTTGGCCGCTCGGCTACTTTCGGCGGATCGAGCGCGGCGACCGTTTCCAGCTCGCTGTCACGGTGCTGGCGTCGGTGATCGCGGTGTCGCTGGTCAAGAACCTCAGCCACAGCAGCTGTCCGTGGGAGCTGCAGGAGTTCGGCGGCGTGGCGCGCCATGTCTCGCACTGGGCCTGGGGCGTGAACGACGGCGGCACCGGCCGGTGCTTTCCGGCCGGCCATGCGTCGGCGGCCTTCGCCTGGGTGGGCGGCTGGTTCGTCCTGCGCCGGTATTCGCCGCGCGTCGCGGCGATCTGGCTCGGCCTGGCGATCGTGCTGGGTTTCGCGCTCGGGCTCGCCCAGCAGTGGCGCGGCGCGCACTACATGAGCCACACGCTCTGGACCGGCTGGATCTGCTGGGCCGTCGCGCTCGCGATCGACCTCGCGACGACGCGCCTTTCCCTCCGCCACCGAACGACATGACCCGCGCTTCTTCCGCCCCTCCCGCACTTCGTCCCGCCTCGCCGTCCCCGGCCTCGCGCGCGCCGAGGTGGCTCGCCGCGATCGACGGCTGGATGGCGCGGCCGCGCAGCGCGCGCCAGGTCGTCGCCGGGCTGAGCGTCTACCTGCTGCTGGCCGCGAACTGGTCGCTGTGGCTCGCGCTCTCGCACATCGGCGGTGCGCCGAGCCTCTACATGCGCTCGGTTCTCGGGATGGCGCTGCTGGTGGGCTTCGGCACGCTGGGCATGCTGTCGCTCACGGCCTGGTCGCGCTTCATGAAGCCGCTGTGGTTCGCGATCGTGCTGGTGGCGGCCGTGGCGCAGCACTACATGCTGACCTACCACGTCGTGATGGACCCGACGATGGCCGCGAACGCGCTGCAGACGGACTTCCACGAGACGCGCGACCTGCTCGGCTGGCGCATGCTGCGCAACGTGCTGCTCGTCGTGGCGCTGCCGGCGTGGTGGCTGCTCAGGGTGCAGGTGCAGCGGGCGGGCGCATGGCAGCAGGTCTGGCGCAACGCGGCGCTGTTCGCGGCCTCGGTCGCGGTGGTGGCGGGCAGTGCGGCGGTGCTGTCGCGCGATCTGGCGCCGCTCATGCGCAACAACGTCACGCTGCGCTACATGATGAATCCGCTCGCCAGCGTCTACTCCGCCGGCGCCGTCGTGCTCAAGCCGATGTTCGCGCACAAGCGGCGGCTGGTGCCGATCGCCGCGGGCGCCGCGCTCGGGCCGTCGTACGCGGCGCAGTCGAAGCCGCCGCTGTTCGTGGTGGTGGTCGGCGAGACCGCGCGGGCCGATCACTTCGCGCTCAACGGCTACGGCCGCGACACCACGCCCCAGCTGGCCGCGCGCGGCGTCTTCAACTGGAGCAACGTGCGCTCCTGCGGCACCAACACGCTGGCCTCGGTGCCGTGCATGTTCTCGCCGCTGGGCAAGGAGGGCTACGAGGGCCGCAAGGACGACTACGAGAACCTGCTGGACGTCGCGCAGGCCGCCGGAATCGCCGTGCTCTGGATCGAGAACCAGGCCGGCTGCAAGGGCGTGTGCGACCGCGTGCCCCACATCGACGCCGACGCCGACCTCGATGCAGCCACGAAGGCCCGCCTGTGCGACGGCGACGAATGCCGCGACGACGCGCTGCTGCAGAACATCGACCGGCGCATCGCGGCGCTGCCCGCCGAGCGCCGCGCGAAGGGCGTGCTGGTGGTGATGCACCAGATGGGCAGTCACGGCCCGGCCTACCACAAGCGCTCGTCGCCGGCGTCCAAGCGCTTCCTGCCCGAATGCACGACCAACGTGCTGGCCGACTGCAGCCATGCCGAGCTGCTCAACGCCTACGACAACTCGATCGCCTATACCGACCGTTTCCTCGGCGACACCATCGACTGGCTGAAGACGCGGTCGCCGGACTTCGCCACCGGCCTGCTCTACCTGAGCGACCACGGCGAATCGCTCGGCGAGTACGGGCTCTTCCTGCACGGGCTGCCCTACAACTTCGCGCCCGACGTGCAGAAGCACGTGCCGATGGTGGCGTGGTTCGATGCCGGCATGACGGCCCGCGGAAACCTGTCGGCGGCCTGCCTGCGCGACGGCCGCGACGCTCCGCTGACCCACGACAACCTCTATCACACGGTGCTCGGCGTGATGGACGTGAGGACGCCCACGTACAAGGACTCGCTCGACGCCTTCGGCCGGTGCCGAGGCCTGAAGGACCGCGGCGCTCCGGGCTGAACGTGGCAGGTCTGCCGCCCGTCAGCCCGTCTTCTTCTCGCGCGGCAGCCGCCCGAGCAGATGGAATTCCGGATTCGGCTGCATGCCGGCGAAGCTCGCCATGCGGTTCGACAGTCCGAAGAAGGCCGTGATGGCGGCGATGTCCCAGATGTCCTCGTCGTCGAAGCCGTGCGCGTGCAGCGGTGCGAAATCGGACTCGTCGGTCTCGTGGGAGCGCTCGCAGACCTTCATCGCGAAATCGAGCATCGCGCGCTGGCGCGGCGTGATGGCGGCCTTGCGGTAGTTGACCGCCACCTGGTCGGCGACCAGCGGCTTCTTCTCGTAGATGCGCAGCAGCGCCCCGTGCGCGACCACGCAGTACAGGCACCGGTTGGCGGCGCTCGTGACCGTGACGATCATCTCGCGGTCGCCCTTGGTGAGCGAGCCGGTCTCCTTGAGCATCAGCGCGTCGTGATAGGCGAAGAAGGCCCGCCATTCGGCCGGCCGTCGCGCCAGCGCGAGGAACACGTTGGGCACGAAGCCGGATTTCTCCTGGACCGCGAGCACCGCGTCGCGGATGTCGTCGGGGAGGTCGGAAAGCGTGGCGAGCGGGTAGCGGGACGTCATGGGCGCAGCATGCCGGAGTTCGCCCGGTCCGGGAAGGTGGTCGTCCCGCGTGGCGTCCTCCGATTGCCTCCGGGCGCGACGCGTGCCATCCTGTAGGCAAACAACAAAGCGGCTGCGGCTGCATATCCAAGATGTCCGATGCGACCAATCCAGGGCGGCGCGGTTTCCTGCGCCGTTCCATAGCCATCGTCCCGGCGGCCGGCGCGCTCGGCGCAACCGGCTTCATCGCCGGGCAGCATGCGGCCGGCGCGGCCGAGAACGCGCCGACCGCGGGCGCCGGGGCTCCCAGGCCCTACACGCCGGTCTACTTCCATCCCGACGAGTGGGCCTTCGTCCAGGCCGCCGTGGCACGGCTGATCCCGTCCGACGACACCGGCCCGGGCGCGATCGAGGCCGGCGTGCCGGAATTCATCGACCGGCAGATGGAAGGCGGCTTCGGGCAGGGTGCGCTCTGGTACATGCAGGGGCCGTTCGTGCCGAGTTCGCCGCTGTTCGGCTACCAGGGGAAGATGCTGCCGCGCGAGGTCTACCGGGCGGGCATCGCCGCCACCGATGCCTGGTGCAAGGCGCAGCGCGACGGCAAGCGCTTCGCCGAGCTCGACCCCGCGCAGCAGGACGAGGTGCTCAGGTCGCTCGAGACCGAGAAGATCCGTTTCGACGACGTCGGTGCCAAGGACTTCTTCACCTTCCTGCTGCAGAACACCAAGGAGGGCTACTTCAGCGACCCGATCCATGGCGGCAACAAGGGCGCGGGAGCCTGGAAGATGATCGGCTTCCCGGGCGCGCGGGCCGACTTCCTCGACTGGGTCGACAGGCCGGGCGTGCGCTACCCGCTGCCGCCGGTCGGCATCGGCGGCCCGCAGGGTTGAGGGGGAGGACGACATGGCCACCCTCAGGAAACCGAGCGTCGACGCGGTGCTGGTCGGCTTCGGCTGGACCGGCGCCATCATGGGCATGGAACTCACCGACGCGGGGCTCAAGGTGCTCGCGCTGGAGCGCGGCGAGAACCGCGACACGGTGCCCGACTTCGCCTATCCGCGCATCACCGACGAGCTGAGCTACGGCATCCGCGGCAAGCTGTTCCAGAACCTCTCGAAGGAGACCGTCACGATCCGCCACACGCCCGCGGACGTCGCGGTGCCCTACCGCCAGCACGGCTCGTTCCTGCTCGGCGACGGCGTGGGCGGCGCGGGCGTGCACTGGAACGGCCACCACTGGCGCGCGCTGCCCGCCGACCTGCGGCTGCGCAGCACCTACGAAGAGCGCTACGGCAGGAAGTTCATCCCGGAGGGCATGCATCTGCAGGACTTCGGCGTGACCTACGACGAGCTCGAACCGCATTTCGACCAGTTCGAGAAAATCTGCGGCACCTCGGGCAAGGCCGGCAACCTGCGCGGCAACATCCAGCCCGGCGGCAACCCGTTCGAGGGCTGGCGCTCCAACGAATTCCCGCTGCCGCCGCTGGCCTCGCCCAACAGCGCCGTCCTGTTCGAGAAGGCGGCGCGCGAGCTCGGCTTCCATCCGTTTCCGCAGGCCGCCGCCAACGCCTCGCGGGCGTACACGAATCCGCACGGCGCGCAGCTCGGGCCGTGCAACTTCTGCGGCTTCTGCGAGCGCTACGGCTGCTACATGTACGCCAAGGCGTCGCCGCAGACCACGCTGCTGCCGACGCTGCTCAAGCGATCGAATTTCGAGCTGCGCACGCGCTCCCACGTCCAGCGCGTGATGCTGTCGGCCGACGGCAAGCGCGCCACCGGCGTGAGCTACGTCGACGCCCAGGGCAACACGGTCGAGCAGCCCGCCGACCTGGTGGTGCTGTGCGCCTACCAGATGCACAACGTGCGCCTGCTGCTGCTGTCGGACATCGGGAAGAAGTACGACCCGGCGACGGGCGAAGGCGTGGTCGGGCGCAGCTACGCCTACCAGCTCAACGGCGGCGCGGCGCTGCATTTCGACAAGGAGCAGCCGATGAACCCGTTCGTCGGCGCCGGCGCCAGCGGCCACGTGCTCGACGACTTCGACGGCGACAACTTCGACCACGGACCGCTGGGCTTCGTCGGCGGCGCCACCATCAACTGCATCAACACGGGAGGGCGTCCGATCCAGCAGCTGAGCCTGCCGGCGGGCACGCCGACCTGGGGCGCGGCGTGGAAGAAGGCGGCCAGGGAGAACTACGTCTACCAGACCAGCGTCGGCAGCCAGGGCTCGGTGATGTCCTACCGCGACAACTACCTCGACCTCGACCCCACCTACAAGGACCAGTTCGGCCAGCCGCTGCTGCGCATGACCTTCGACTGGAAGGACAACGACATGGCCATGACCGCCTTCATCGGCACCAAGGTCGAGCAAATCGCCCGGGCGATGAATCCGAAGCACATCAGCATGGGATTCAAGAAAAAGGGCGACCACTACGACGTGCGGCCCTACCAGTCGACGCACAACACCGGCGGTGCCGTCATGGGCACCGACCCGGCGACGAGCGTCATCAACCGCTACCTGCAGAGCTGGGACGTGCCCAACGTGTTCGTGATGGGCGCGAGCGCCTTTCCGCAGAACTTCGGCTACAACCCGACCGCCGTCGTCGGCGCGCTGGCCTACTGGTCGGCCAAGGCGATCCGCGAGCGCTGGCTCAAATCGCCGGGAGCGCTCGCATGAACGCCGGAACCGTCGCGCGCCTGCGCATCACCGGCGTCGGCATCGTGGTCGCCGCGCTGTTGAGCACCTGGGCCTTCGGCCAGAAGACCGACGCCGACATGCCGCCGCCGCGCGCGGCGGCCACGGGCACCGCCGGCTTCACCGGCACCTCGCGAGTGCCGTCGACCTCCATGCCCAAGGCGTCCGTGCCGGAGGCGGGGAGATCGGCGCCGGACGCGCCGGTCGATGCGCTGGTCGAGCGCGGCCGCTACCTGGCGCGCGCGGGCGACTGCATCAGCTGCCATACCGGCCCGTCGAAGGTGCCGTTCGCCGGCGGCCTGCCGATGAAGACGCCCTTTGGCACCATCGTCTCGACCAACATTACGCCTGACAAGGCCGGCGGCATCGGCGACTACACCGAGGCCGACTTCGCGCGGGCGCTGCGCGAAGGCGTGCGGCGCGACGGCCAGCACCTCTATCCGGCGATGCCCTACACCTCGTTCGCGCGCATCGGCGACGAGGACATGCACGCGCTCTACGCGTACTTCCAGCGCGGCGTGACGCCCGTGGCGGAACGGCCGCCGGCCACCGATCTGCCGTGGCCGTTCAGCATGCGCTGGCTGATGCTCGGCTGGAACTTCCTCTATCTGGAGCCCGGCGTCTACGCGAACGACGCGTCGCGCAGCGCCGAGTGGAATCGCGGCGCCTACCTGGTGCAGGGCCTGGGGCACTGCGGCGACTGCCACACGCCGCGCAACGCGATCACCGGCGGCGTCAAGGCGGGCAGCGACCGCCGCGGCGACAGCTATCTCGCGGG
>JAKONL010000298.1 GCA_022701965.1 Burkholderiaceae bacterium
CCGCTCGCTCGGCGCGGGCTATGCGGTCAGCGAGATGGTGACGTCGCGCAAGGATCTCTGGGATTCGCTGAAGACCTCGCGACGTGCCGACCATGCCGGGGAGCAGGGGCCGATCGCGGTGCAGATCGCCGGCACCGACGCCGCGATGATGGCCGAGGCGACGCACTACAACATCGACCGCGGCGCGCAGATCATCGACATCAACATGGGCTGCCCGGCCAAGAAGGTGTGCAACAAGTGGGCCGGCTCGGCGCTGATGCGCGACGAGCCGCTGGCCCTCGAGATCGTGAGCGCGGTGGTCGCGGCGGCCGCGCCGCACGGCGTGCCCGTGACGCTCAAGATGCGCACCGGCTGGAGCGCCGACCACCGCAACGCCGTCAAGCTGGCGCGCGACTTCGAAGCCGCCGGCGTGCAGATGCTGACCGTGCACGGGCGCACGCGCGAGCAGGGCTACAAGGGCGACGCCGAGTACGACACCATCGCCGCCGTCAAGGCCGCGGTGCGCGTGCCGGTGGTGGCCAACGGCGACATCACGACGCCCGAGAAGGCGCGCGACGTGCTCGCCGCGACCGGCGCCGATGCGGTCATGATCGGCCGCGCGGCGCAGGGCCGGCCGTGGATCTTCCGCGAGATCGATCATTTCCTGCGCACCGGCACGCACCTTGCACCGCCGCTGGTGGCCGAGGCCCGGGGCCTGCTGCTCGACCACCTGCCGGCGCACTACGCGCTCTACGGCGAGTACAGCGGCGTGCGCACGGCCCGCAAGCACATCGGCTGGTACGTGCGGGCGCTGCCGGGCGGCGAGGCGTTTCGCGCGACGATGAACGGCATCGAGGATTGCGCGCTGCAGCTGCGGGCGGTCGGCGACTATTTCGACGCGCTGGGCGCCGCGATGGTGCGGCTGCCGGCGCATTGAACGGAAGAACGGAAAAGAAGAAGGCCATGAGCAAGAAGCACATCGAGGAATGCGTCCGCGACAGCCTGGAGAGCTACTTCAGCGACCTGCACGGCATCGAGCCCGACGGCATGTACGACATGCTGGTGCGCGTGGTCGAGAAGCCGCTGCTCGACGTCGTGATGGCGCGCGCCGAAGGCAACCAGTCCCGCGCCGCGCAATGGCTGGGGCTCAACCGCAACACCCTTCGCAAGAAGCTCCTCGAACACAAGTTGATCAAACAGGCAACGCACTGAGAACCCCATGGCACTGACCGCACTCCTCTCCGTCTCCGACAAGACCGGCATCCTCGAATTCGCGCAGGCCCTCGACGCGCTCGGCATCCGGCTGCTGTCCACCGGCGGCACCGCCCGGCTGCTGGCCGACGCCGGACTGCCGGTGACCGAGGTCGCCGACCACACCGGCTTTCCCGAGATGCTCGACGGCCGCGTGAAGACGCTGCACCCGAAGATCCATGGCGGCCTGCTCGCGCGGCGCGACCTGCCGGCGCACGTCGCGGCCATCGATGAGCACGGCATCGACACCATCGACCTGCTGGTGGTGAACCTCTACCCGTTCGAGTCGACCGTCGCCAAGCCCGGCTGCACGCTCGAGGACGCGATCGAGAACATCGACATCGGCGGCCCGGCGATGGTGCGCAGCGCGGCGAAGAACTGGAAGGACGTCGGCGTGCTGACCGACGCGTCGCAGTACGCCACGGCGCTCGCCGAACTCAGGGCCGACGGCAGGCTCGCCGACAGGACGAGGTTCGCGTTCGCGGTCGCCGCCTTCAACCGTATCGCCGACTACGACGGCGCGATCAGCGACTACCTCTCGGCGATCGATTTCGAGGCGAGCCACGGCAAGGACACGCCGACGCGCTCGATGTTTCCGGCGCAGAGCAACGGCCGCTTCGTCAAGCTGCAGGACCTGCGCTACGGCGAGAACCCGCACCAGCAGGCGGCGTTCTATCGCGACCTGTATCCGGCGCCCGGTTCGCTCGTCACCGCGAAGCAGCTGCAGGGCAAGGAACTCAGCTACAACAACATCGCCGATGCCGATGCGGCCTGGGAATGCGTGAAGAGCTTCGACGTCCCGGCCTGCGTGATCGTCAAGCACGCCAATCCGTGCGGCGTGGCCGTCGGCGCCGATGCGCTGGAGTCGTATGCCAAGGCGTTCAAGACCGACCCGACCTCGGCCTTCGGCGGCATCATCGCGTTCAACCGGCCGGTCGATGCGGCCGCCGCGCAGGCCGTGAGCAAGCAGTTCGTCGAAGTGCTGATGGCGCCGGGCTTCACGCCCGAGGCGATGGAAGTGTTCAGGAGCAAGGTCAACGTCCGCATCCTCGAGATCGCGCTGCCGCCCGGCGGCGCGAGCGACTGGGACAACGGCCGCAACGCGATGGACGTGAAGCGGATCGGCTCCGGCCTCCTGATGCAGACCGCCGACAACCGCGTGCTCGCCGAGAGCGAGATCAGGATCGTCAGCAGGAAGCAGCCGACGCCCGAGCAGCTGCAGGATCTGCTGTTCGCCTGGAAGGTCGCGAAGTTCGTGAAGAGCAACGCGATCGTGTTCTGTGCCGGCGGCATGACGATGGGCGTCGGCGCGGGCCAGATGAGCCGGCTCGACTCGGCGCGCATCGCGAGCATCAAGGCCGGGCATGCGGGCCTGTCGCTCGCGAACACGGCGGTGGCGAGCGACGCGTTCTTCCCGTTCCGCGACGGGCTCGACGTGGTGGTGGACGCGGGCGCGAGCTGCGTGATCCAGCCCGGCGGCTCAATGCGCGACCAGGAAGTGATCGACGCGGCCGACGAGCGCGGCGTGGTCATGGCGCTCAGCGGCGTGCGCCACTTCCGCCACTGACCGCGAGTCGCCGGCTCAGTCGGCGAAGCGGTATTTGAGCTGGAAGGTCAGGGCGCCGTAGAGGCGGTCCTTGTACGACGGGATGATCGCGATGTTCAGGCCCCAGCGC
>JAKONL010000299.1 GCA_022701965.1 Burkholderiaceae bacterium
GTTCGTGAACGAGGGGGACTCGATCACCATCGACGCGCACACGCTGGTGCTGCAGCTCAACGTGCCCGATGCCGAGATCGAGAGGCGCCGGGCCGGCTGGACGGCTCCGGCGCCGCGCTACACGCGCGGCGTGCAGGCGAAGTTCGCCTTCAACGCATCGAGCGCAAGCACCGGGGCGGTGCTCGACAACTACTGATCGCTCAGCGGCGATCCTTGCCGCGCGGGGCCAGCGTGCCCAGCCGGCTGTGCTTGCGGTCGATGCGCTCCTGCCGGCGGCGGTTCTCGCGCTCGATCACGCGGCGCTTGGTGTAGCCCGATGCGTCGGCGTACGACCACCAAGCCGCCGCGAGCGCGAACGGGATCAGCACGATCCACCACGACAGCCGGCCGACGAAGCCGACCTCCAGGTATTTCAGTACCAGCCCCGCTACGCCCAACGCCAGGAACCACATGACGAATCCTTTCGGGGAACGCTAAATAGAATGTGTCGGAAATGACTGTAACTCACGGTAACCCGCGTCCTCGCGTATTCAAGGCTCTTTCCATTCCGGCACGACTTTTAGCGGTGGTACTGGTGTTCGGAGTCGTCAGCCCTGCCATGGCCGATCTCGCGCTCGCACGAAGCAAGAACTGCATGAGCTGCCATGCTGTGGAACGCAAGCTTCTCGGTCCGTCCTTCAAGGACGTGGCTGCGAAGTACAAGGGAAACGGCGGTGCCGTGGACATGCTCGCGACGAAGATTCGCAAGGGTGGCGCCGGTGTCTGGGGCCTCGTGCCGATGCCGGCCAACGGTCAGGTCAACGAAGCCGAGGCCCGGAAACTGGCCGAGTGGGTGCTGGCGACGCCGGCACCCTGAGCGTCCATCGATCCGGCCCGCCTGGACTCTTCAATAACGCGGAGGAATGATCGTCGTGCCGCTGGAATGCAGCGTGTCGACGGAACTCGCTACCGTCGTCCCGGACCGGCGATCGAGCCGGTCCTCGAGCTGGCCGATGTGCGCCGCCAGCGTGCCTTCGAGTTGCTCGACGCGCGCGATCAGCGACGAATGCCGCTCGGCGTTGCGCGTCATGTGCACGTTCTCCTGCGTCTCCAGGAAGTTGCGCAGATCGGTGAAACGCGACGCCTCGGCCTTGTCGGCGAGGTCGCGCTGACCCTGCAGTTCCTTGGTGTGGCGACGCGTCTCGATCAGCACCGAGCTCTGCAGGTAGACCACGTACGCCGCGAAGAGGATGCCGAGCAGTACGGTCAGGCCCAGCATGATCACGCCCAGCGGCGCGTTGACCTGCATGAAGCCGATCGACATCAGCACGGGCGTCGCGAGGATGCCCCAATTGAGCGCGGCCAGCGCGGCGATCAGTACGACCACGGCCAGTAGGAAACCGGTTCTGAGACTCATGAGGAACACTCCCTTCGGAAATTGATTGAAGGAAGTGTTCTAGGGCACGCGACGCAGCCCACCTGTCGGAGGCTGCCCTTCCCGGCCCTAGTAGGCCTGCCCGAGTTGCTCCAGGATGGCCGGGTTCTCCAGCGTCGAGGTGTCCTGCGTGATCGCCTCGTTCTTGGCGATGCTGCGCAAGAGGCGCCGCATGATCTTGCCGCTGCGCGTCTTCGGCAGGTTCTCGCCGAAGCGGATGTCCTTGGGCTTGGCGATCGGGCCGATCTCCTTCGCGACCCAGGCGCGCAGCTCGGCGGCGATCTTCTTGGCCTCGTCGTCGGTGCCCGGCCGGCCCCGCTTGAGCACCACGAAGGCGCAGACGGCCTCGCCGGTCACGTCGTCGGGCCGGCCGACCACGGCGGCCTCGGCCACCAGATCGGTCTTGGCGACCAGCGCCGACTCGATCTCCATCGTGCCGAGCCGGTGGCCAGAGACGTTGAGCACGTCGTCGATGCGCCCGGTGATGCGGAAGTAGCCGCGGTCCTCGCTGCGCACCGCGCCGTCGCCGGCGAGGTAGATCGTCCCGCCCATTTCCTCGGGGAAGTAGCTTTTCTTGAAGCGCTCGGGGTCATTCCAGATCGTGCGGATCATCGAAGGCCACGGCCGCTTGATGACCAGCATGCCGCCCGCGCCGTTCGGCAGGTCCTTGCCGGTCTCGTCGACGATGGCCGCCGCGATGCCTGGCAGCGGCAGCGTGCACGAACCCGGCACCAGCGGCGTCGCGCCCGGCAGGGGCGTGATCACGTGGCCACCGGTCTCGGTCTGCCAGAAGGTGTCGACGATCGGGCACTTCTCGTGGCCGATGTTCCGGTGGTACCACATCCAGGCTTCCGGATTGATCGGCTCGCCGACCGAGCCGAGGATGCGCAGGCTGGAAAGGTCCCAGTTCCTGGGGTGCACCTTCTCGTCGGATTCGGCGGCCTTGATCAGCGAGCGGATCGCCGTGGGCGCCGTGTAGAAGATCGAGACCTTGTGCTTCTCGATCATCTGCCAGAAGCGGCCGGCGTTCGGGAAGGTCGGGATGCCTTCGAACACCACCTGCGTCGCGCCGGCGGCCAGCGGACCGTAGGCGACGTAGGTGTGGCCCGTGATCCAGCCGATGTCGGCGGTGCACCAGAAGACGTCGTCCGGACGCAGGTCGAAGGTCCAGTCCATCGTGAGCCTGGCCCACAGCAGGTAGCCGCCCGTGGCGTGCTGCACACCCTTGGGCTTGCCGGTCGAGCCCGACGTATAGAGGATGAAGAGCGGATGCTCGGCGCCGACCGGTTCTGGCGGGCACTCGCCGCCCTTGCCGTCCAGCGCGGCGATGGCCTCGCCGAAGCTCTTGTCGCGGCCTTCGACGCGCGCCCAGGCCGTCGGCGTGCGTTCGTACACGAGGACGGACCTGATCGATTCGCAGCCGCCGAGCGCGATGCCGTCGTCGACGATCGCCTTCAGCGGCAGCTCCTTGCCGCCGCGCATCTGGTAGTTGGCCGTGATCACCGCCACCGCGCCGGCGTCGATGATCCGCTCCTGCAGCGCCTTGGCCGAGAAGCCGCCGAACACCACGCTGTGCGTCGCGCCGATGCGCGCGCACGCCTGCATCGCGACCACGCCTTCGATGGTCATCGGCATGTAGACGATCACGCGGTCGCCCTTGCCGATGCCCTGCGCCTTGAGCGCGTTGGCGAACTCGCTCACACGCGTCAGCAGCTCGCGGTAGGTGACGGTGGTGACGGTGCCGTCGTCGGCCTCGAAGACGATCGCGGCCTTGTGCTCGACCGGGGTGCCCATGTGGCGGTCGAGGCAGTTGGCCGAGGCGTTGAGCTCGCCGTCGTCGAACCACTTGTAGAACGGCGCGTTCGACTCGTCGAGCGTGCGCGTGAAGGGTCGGGTCCAGGCGAGGTTCTCGCGGGCGAGGCGCGACCAGAAGGCGTCGGGGTCGCTGTTCGCTTCGGCGCACAGCGCGTCGTACGCCGCCATGCCGGCGATGCGGGCGCCCGCGGTGGCGCGCTCGCCGGGCGGGAACACGCGGTTCTCGACCAGCGTGGATTCGATGTTCGTGGTGGGGCTGCTCATGTCTGTGTCTCCTGTGCCTCGGTATGAATGCGGGCGTAATGTCAGCCGTCGTACTTACGGCTTACTGACTTGTCATGGTAGCCGCGTAGGGCCATCGAAAACCCGCCGCCGACCGCGCCCTAGAATGCCGCGCCCGCACCGCACGCCTTCACAAGCACACCCATTCCATGGCTTCCCTCGACCCTTCCGACATCCCCTCCGCCGCCGAATCGCCGCCGAGCACGCTGAGCAAGAACTCGCCCATGCGTCCGCTGCCCCGGCTGATCTTTGCAAGCCGCTGGCTGCAGCTGCCGCTCTACCTGGGCCTGATCGTGGCCCAGGCCGTGTACGTGCTGCACTTCCTGGTCGAGCTGCTGCATCTGGTCGAGGCGGCGTTCGGCAATCAGACGGCGCTGCAGGCGCTCATCACCAGCATCGGCTACAAGACCACCGCGCCGATCACCACGCTCAACGAGACGGTGATCATGCTGGTGGTGCTGGCGCTGATCGACGTGGTCATGATTTCGAATCTGTTGATCATGGTGATCGTCGGCGGCTATGAGACCTTCGTGAGCCGGATGAACCTCGAAGGCCATCGCGACCAGCCGGAGTGGCTCAGCCACGTGAACGCGTCGGTTCTGAAGGTGAAGCTGGGCCTGTCGATCATCGGGATCAGCTCGATCCACCTGCTCAAGACCTTCATCAACGCCGACAACTACACCGACCGCGTGCTGATCGCCCAGACGGTGATCCATTGCGCGTTCCTGCTGTCGGCCATGGCGATCGCCTATACCGACCGCCTGATGTCCGCGCACGGCAGGCACTGAAGCCCGCCTGGCGGGGACGGCGGTTCAGCGCGGCGGCGCAACCGGCTCGCCGAGCGCCCGCTTCCACTGCCACGACAGCACGGCCCCGACGTCCGGACGCCCGCCGAGCAACACCGTCGGCGCGAGCGGCACCCACGCGCCGTCGCGCCGCTCGGCCACCGCGAAGTCGAAGCTGTAGGTCGGCTCCATGCCCATGCGCAGGTCGACGATGCGGACGCGGCCCGCGGCGTCCTCCTTCACCCTGTAGAAGCCCCGGCTGAAGGCGGCGATGCGTCGCGCACCGTCGATGCCGGCGATCCCGGCTTCGAGCGCGGTGCCGCGATCGAAGCGGTCGAAGGCGATGTGCGCCCGGTCGTCGAGCAGCGAGTAGAAGCCTTCCCGGTAGCCGTCCTTCGACATCGCGACGACGCGCCACAGCACGCTGTTGAGCGCCGTCGGCGTCACCAGCACGCGCTCGGCGACGATGCCCTGGGCGGCCAGCGTCCCGTGCGCGACCTGCGTCACATGATGCTGCGCCGCGACGCCCCAGGCGAGGTAGGCCGTGCCCAGCGCGAGGCCGATGCCGTTGGCGCGCAGTCCGTTTCCACGGCCTCGCATGCACAAAGCCCAGATGGTCCCGACCAGCAGCGGCACCGTGAACAGCGGATCGACGATGAAGACGCTGCCGACGCCGAACGGCCGGTCGGTGAACGGCAGCCCGAGCTGGGTGCCGTAGACCGTCAGCGTGTCGAGCAGCGGATGCGTGACCAGCGCCAGCCAGATCGCGAGCCACCAGCGCCGCAGCAGCGGCCATTGCCCGTGCAGCCTCGCGACGGCCGCCGCGAAAGGCAGCGAGAACAGCGTGAGCCAGAACAGCGCATGCGACTCGGCGCGGTGCAGCACCATGTCGAGGATCGGGTCGCCGTGGCGGACGAAGACGTCCAGGTCGGGCAGCGTGCCCGCGACGGCACCCCACGCCGCCGCCTTCCAGACGGCGGTGCGGCGGCCCATGACCGCCACGCCAACGGCCGCGCCGAGCGCGATCTGAGAAACGGAATCCAAGATGCCGTCCGGTCGCTCAGCGGCCCGTCATGTTCTCCGGCACCACCCACTGGTCGAACTGCTCGCCGGTGAGGTGGCCCGAAGCCACGGCGGCCTCGCGCAGGCTCGTGCCTTCCTTGTGCGCCTTCTTGGCGATGTAGGCCGACTTGTCGTAGCCGATGTGCGTGTTGAGCGCGGTCACCAGCATCAGCGAACGCTGCACCAGCTCGCCGATGCGCTCGCGGTTGGGCTCGATGCCCACCGCGCAGTGGTCGTTGAAGCTGCGCATGCCGTCGGCCAGGAGGCGCACGCTCTGCAGGAAGTTGTGCGCCACCATCGGGCGGAACACGTTGAGCTCGAAGTTGCCCGAGGCGCCGCCGAAGTTGATGGCGACGTCGTTGCCGAACACCTGCGCGGCGAGCATCGTGACCGCCTCGCTCTGCGTCGGATTCACCTTGCCCGGCATGATCGACGAGCCCGGCTCGTTCTCCGGAATGCTCAGCTCGCCGATGCCGCTGCGCGGGCCGCTCGCGAGCCAGCGCACGTCGTTGGCGATCTTCATCATGCTCGCGGCCAGTGTCTTGAGCGAGCCGTGCGCGTGCACCATCGCGTCGACCGAGGCCAGCGCCTCGAACTTGTTGGGCGCCGTGACGAAGGGCAATCCCGTCAGCCGTGCCAGCTCGGACGCCGACTGCTCGGCATAGCCCTTGGGCGCGTTCAGGCCGGTGCCGACCGCCGTGCCGCCCAGGGCCAGCTCGCACAGGTGAGGCAGCGCGGCTCGCACGTGGCGCTCGCCGTGGTCGAGCTGGGCGACGTAGCCGGAGAACTCCTGCCCCAGCGT
>JAKONL010000302.1 GCA_022701965.1 Burkholderiaceae bacterium
CCATGTCGGCCGCGCCCACGACGTGCGCGGGCGGCGCGTGGCCGGCGGCCAGCGCGTCGCGCCAGTGCAGGCACTCGCCGCCGTCGAGCGCGGGCAGCGGGTAGTCCTTCGTGAGCCAGTCGCGCCACGCCGGCGCCGGGGCCTCCTCGCCGGCGATGTCGCGGTCGAAGGCATCGGTGAACTGCGTGACGATCAGGTGCGCGAGGCGCTGCGCCGGCGGCAGCTCGTTGCTGGCCCTGGCGAGTTCGACCGCCAGGTCGCCGGTGGTGATGGCGACCCGGGCGTCGGGGTCGACGATGTAGTGCTTGAGTTCCTCGGCGCGGTTCATCGGATTGACCGGCACCACGACGGCGTTGGCCCGCAGGATCGCGAAATGCGCGACCACCAGCTGCGGGCAGTTCTGCATGTCGAGCACCACGCGGTCGCCGCGCCGCACCCCCAGCGCGTGCAGCGTGCCGGCCAGGCGCTCGGCCTGCTCGAACAGTTCGCGGTAGGTGATGACGCTGCCGAAGAAGACGAGCGCCGCCTTGTGCGGGTAGCGGTCGGCGGTGGTGGCGAGGTTGTGCCACAGCGAGGTGGCCGGCACCGGGATGGCGCGGGGCAGCCGAGCGGGCCAGAACTTGTGATGCGGTCGATCCATGGACTCTCCTGACGGGGTCGCCGAGACTACGACGGGACCCGCGCGCCCCGACACAGGGGATGCCCGCGTTCCGTCGCGCAGGCGACCGCCGATGGTCCGCCGGCGCTCAGCGCGAGACGCAACTTCCCGTCGCCGAGCCGAAGACCCGGATGCCGGACGCACCGGCGCGCCGTTCCTTCTTGGCCTCGTACATCGCGATGTCGGCGTTGCGGATCAGCACGTCGGCATCGACGCCCGCCATGGGATGGATTGCGATGCCCAGCGAGGCGTCCAGCTGCAGCCGGGGGGCCTCGACGTCGTAGGGCTCGCGCAGCGCCAGCACCACGCGACGCGCCAGTTCGACGGCCGTCGCCGCCTCGTCCACCCGGTGCTGCAGGATCGCGAACTCGTCGCCGCCCATGCGCCCGACGATGCCCGCCGGGCCAACGGCGAGATTCATCCGACCGGCGGCCAGCGCCAGCACCTTGTCGCCGATCGCGTGGCCGCAGCGGTCGTTGACCGGCTTGAACTCGTCGATGTCGAGATAGTGCACGGCGAATCCATCGCCGGTGCGCGCCGACGACTCGGCGGCACCGGCGAGATGCTCCAGGAATACCTCTCGATTGACGAGCGCGGTCAGGCCGTCGTGGCGCGCCAGATGCCGGATGCGCTCCTCGGCGCGCTTGCGCTCGGTGATGTCGGTGTAGGTACGCACCACGCCGCCGCCCTCGATCGGGACGACCGACACCTCGATGACGCGTCCGTCGGGGCGCTCGCGGTCGTAGCTCAGGCGGGTCTCGATGATGGCGTCGGAACGCATCATGGGCAGCAGCACGTCGGCGGTGCGGGAGAACTCGTCGTGGGCCCACTGGTAGGCCACGACGTCGGCGAAGGGCGGCCGCGACGCCATCAGTTCGCGCGGCAGGTCCAGGAGCTGCAGCAGGCGGTCGTTGCAGACCTCGACGATGCCGTCGGCGTTGACCATCATGATGCCCTGCACCATGCGCTCCAGCGTGGTCTCCAGCAGCGCCGACTTCCGCCGCAGCAGCGCCTCGCTCTCGCGCGCGCGGCGCTCCGCGACCCGCAGGCTCGCCTGCTGGCGCTTGAGCACCGTGATGTCGACGTGCACGAAGAAGCGCGTGTCGTCGGGACCACGCTGCTCGACGACACGGGTCCAGCGCAAGTTGGGCAGCGGCACCTCGAACGGCGCGCCGGCGAACCGCATGTTCTCGGCCAGGACCGCCAGGCCGCTCTCGAAGAGCTGGGGGCCGGTGGCCTCGAAGCCGCACCAGGCGCTGCGGTACACGTCCTCGAAGGTCAGGCCGGCCGCGGCGTCGCGATGGCCGATGCCGTACATCTTCGCGAACGGCTGGTTGACCCAGACGATGCGGTCCTGCGCGTCGCTGACCATCACGCCGTCGGCGACATGGTCGAACAGCGCCGTACCGTCGACGCCGGGAAGGCTCAGTTGCCGGATCGCCGCCGAGGCAGCCGCATCGAGCGGCGACGCACCTTCGTCGTGGCGCCAGATCCGGATCCGGCCGACGCCGGCGATCGGCAGCGACGCGGCGATCAGCCGCCGGCCCCGGTGCTCGAATGCGAACGGACGCTGCTGCGCGCGATGGCGCGCCACGCCCTCCTCGATGTAGCGCTCGATCCGGGGCAGCTCCTCGGCGCTCAGGCGCTGTTCGTAGAAGCGCCTCAGATTCAGCACGTAGGGCTCGCCGACGACCATCGCTTCGGCATGCTCGGGAAAGAACATGAGGAAGCTGCGGTTCCAGAGCATCGCCCGGTCGTCGTCGTCGAAGAGGCAGACGGCGACGCCGAGGCTGTCGAGCGCCTCGACGACGGGCTGCAGCAGCGGGCGGTGATCGTGGAATTCGGCAGCGACTTGCTTCACGGGCAGGTTCTTTCTCGGATTCCGACGGATTCTGCCTGCGAAGCCGGTCTACGCCGCCGCACCCTTTGCCCCGGTCTGGTGCGCATTGCTTGCATACCAGTTGGCACGGAATCTGCTGATCTGCCGGCATGTCGATCTCCGCCTCCGAAATCAGTGCACGCATCGTCGAGGCGGTGATGGCGCGCAAGCTCGCGCCGGGCTCACGGCTCGGCGAGCAGCAGCTGGCGATGCTCTTCGGCTGCAGCCGGACCATCGTGCGCGAGGCGCTCACGCGGCTGGCCGCGCGCGGCATCGTCACGGTCTCGGCGCGCCGCGGCTGGTTCGTGATCGAGCCGTCCGAGGAGGAGGCGCGCGAGGCCTTCGAAGCGCGGCGCGTCATCGAAGTCGGGCTGATCCGCAGCGCCGGGACGGCCGGCACCATCGACAAGGGCGCGCTGCGCCGGCTCCGGGCCCACCTGCAGCGCGAGAAGGCCGCGGTCGACGGCAGCGATGTCGGCGCGCGCAGCTTCCTGCTCGGCGACTTCCACGTCTGCCTGGCCGAATGCCTGGGCAACACCTTGCTGGCCGACACGCTGCGCGACTTCACCGCACGCACCACGCTGATCGCCATGCTCTACCAGTCCACGCACGACGCCGCCCAGTCGTGCGACGACCATGTGCGCATCGTCGAGGCGCTGGCCCGCGGCGACGCCGCCGCCGCCGAGGCGTTGATGGCCGAGCACATCGGCACGGTGCAGTCGGCGCTGCGCGTCCAGGCCGCCACCGACCCGCTCGCGCAACTGCGCGAGGCACTCGCACCGGTGCAGCGCAGCGCGAGCCCGCGCGCCGCGCGACCGAGAACACCGGCGTCGCCCGCCGACGACCCTTCCAACGACTCATCCACCTACCTAGGAGCTCTGCTGTGAACATCAACGTCTCGAAACGCCTCTTCGCCCTCGGCCTCGGCGCCGCGGCCATCCTGTCGGCCACCGGCGCGCAGGCGCAGTCGGCCCTCGACAACATTTTGAAGTCGAAGACGATCAAGATCGCCGTGCCGACCGACTACCCGCCCTACGGCTTCGTCGGTCCCGACATGGCGCCCCAGGGCCTGGACGTGGAGACGGCCAGGCTCATCGCGGCCAAGCTGGGCGTGAAGGTCGAGCTGGTCCCGGTGACCAGCGCCAACCGCATCCCGTACCTGCAGACGCGCAAGGCCGACCTCGTGATCTCCACGCTGGGCAAGAACCCGGAACGCGAGAAGGTCATCGATTTCAGCGCCGCCTACGCGCCCTTCTTCCAGGCCGTCTACGGCCCGAAGACCATGGCGATCAAGACCTACGCCGACATGGGCGGCAAGAGCGTGGCGGTCACGCGCGGCGCGATGGAGGACCAGGAGCTCGCCAAGGTCGCGCCCGCCTCGGTCGACTACAAGCGCTTCGAGGACAACAAAGCCACCATCGCCGCCTTCGTGGCCGGCCAGACGCAGACCCTGGCCACCAGCGCGGCCGTCGCCGGCGACATGATGAAGCGCAACCCGAACCTCGCCGTCGAGTACAAGCTGCTGCTCAAGGACAGCCCGTGCTTCGTGGGCATCGCCAAGGGCGAGGATGCGCTCAAGGCGAAGGTCAACGAGATCATCGCCGCGGCCCGCAAGGACGGCTCGATCGACAAGATGGCCACCCGTTGGCTCGGCCGCCCGGCCGGCGACCTGCCGCTCTGATCCGGCACGGCCATGCGCATCGACTTCGACTTCCTGGCCGTCCTGAGCCAGTGGCCGCTGCTGCTCAGGGGCGTGGCCTGGACCGTCGGCCTGACGGCCATCGCCACGGTGCTGGGCCTGATCGTCGGCACGCTGTGCGCCTGGGCGCGCTCCTCGGGCGGGCCATGGCTGCGCGCGGTCGTCGGCACCTACGTGGAGCTGATCCGCAACACGCCGTTCATCGTGCAGCTGTTCTTCATCTTCTTCGGGCTGCCGGCGGCGGGCTTCAAGCTGTCGGCCGAGTCGGCGTCGATCATCGCGATGGTGATGAACCTCGGCGCCTACTCGACCGAGATCATCCGCGCCGGCATCGAGGCCACGCCCAGGGGGCAGATCGAGGCCGCGGTGAGCCTGGCGCTGAGCCGGGCGCAGGTGTTCCTGCGCGTCGTGCTGCCGCCGGCGCTGAAGAAGGTGTGGCCCTCGATGGTCAGCCAGATCATCATCGTGATGCTCGGCTCGGCGGTGTGCGGGCAGATCTCCACCGAGGAGCTCAGCTATGCGGCCAACCTGATCCAGAGCCGGAACTTCCGTGCGTTCGAGGCCTTCATCGTCGCGACGCTGATCTATCTCGCGCTCTCGGTGGCGCTGCGGCGGCTCCTGAACTGGGCCGGCCCGAAGTACTTCTTCGGCCGCTGAGCGCCCTCCCCTCCGAGCGAAAAAAAAGAGAGAAAGAAAGAGCATCCCATGG
>JAKONL010000309.1 GCA_022701965.1 Burkholderiaceae bacterium
GGCGACGGCGTTTGCCGTGTTCTCGACCTGGCGCGGCCCGTCCATCGGCTGCAGGAGGTGGTGGCGGAAGGAGAGGGCAGCGAAGCGCTCGGGCTCGGCGCCGACCTGCGGATAGACGAGCTTCAACTCGTGGCCGCGCGTCTGCACCAGCGGCGCCCCGCTCTTGGGGCTGACGCAGATCCAGTCGACGCCCGCCGGGGCGGGCAGCGTGCCGTTGGTTTCCACCGCGATCTCGAACCCGTGCGCGTGCAGCGCGTCGATCAGCGCGTCGTCGAGCTGCAGCAGCGGCTCGCCGCCGGTGAGCACGGCCAGCGGCCGCGCCACGGGATCGCCTTCCCAGGTGCCCGCGATCCGTTGCGCCAATGCGGCGGCGTCCGGAAAGCGCCCGCCGCCCAACCCGTCGGTTCCCACGAAGTCGGTGTCGCAGAACCGGCAAACGGCACGCTCGCGATCCGCCTCGCGTCCGGTCCACAGGTTGCATCCGGCGAAGCGGCAGAACACGGAGGCGCGACCGGCGTTCCGGCCCTCGCCCTGCAGCGTGTAGAAGATTTCCTTGACGGCGTAGCTCATGGGTGCGGCGATACCGTATGTCGCATTCGTGCGCGATGTCGAATTTGTACAAGCGGGACGCCGCTTGCGTCATGGCCGCGCCACGATCCGGCGTGCGAGATAGCCCGAGCGTTCCAGCGAGACCCGCCATGCAGAAATTCTCCGGCTTTTCCGTGATCCAGAAGGCGCTCGGCTCCAACCGGGACTGGACGGCGCAGTGGCGCGACGCCGCACCCAAGAGCCGCTACGACGTGGTGATCGTCGGCGGCGGCGGGCACGGTCTGGCGACTGCCTACTATCTGGCCAAGGAGCACGGGATCCGCAACGTCGCGATCCTGGAGAAGGGCTGGATCGGCGGCGGCAACACCGGCCGCAACACGACGATCATCCGCTCGAACTACCTGTTCGAGGAGTCGGCGGCGCTCTACGACCACGCCGTGAAGCTGTGGGAGGGTCTCAGCCAGGACCTGAACTACAACGTGATGTATAGCCCACGCGGCGTTCTCATGCTGGCGCACAACATTCACGACATCCAGGTCTTCAAGCGCCACGTCCACGCCAACCGGCTGGCGGGCGTCGACAACGAATGGCTGTCGGCGCAGGAATGCCAGCAGTACTGCGCCCCGCTCAACATCGACGCCTCCACCATGCGCTATCCCGTGCTCGGCGGCGCCCTGCAGCGGCGCGGCGGCACCGCGCGCCACGACGCGGTGGCCTGGGGCTACGCGCGCGCAGCCTCGGCGCTCGGCGTCGACATCATCCAGAACTGCGAGGTCACCGCCATCCGGCGCGGCCCCGGCGGCGAGGTGACGGGAGTCGAGACCTCGCGCGGCACGATCGAGGCAGGCAAGGTCGGCGTCGTCGCAGCCGGCAACACCTCGACGATCATGCACATGGCCGGCGTGCGCATGCCGCTGGAGTCCTATCCGTTGCAGGCGCTCGTTTCCGAGCCGATCAAGCCGGTGTTCCCGTGCGTCGTGATGTCCAACACGATCCACGCCTACATCTCGCAGAGCGACAAGGGCGAGCTGGTGATCGGCGCGGGCACGGATGCCTACACGTCCTACACCCAGCGCGGCGGCCTCCACATCGCCAACCATACGCTGGATGCGATCTGCGAGCTGTTTCCGCAGTTCCGGCGCATGCGCATGCTGCGTTCGTGGGGCGGCATCGTCGACGTGACGCCGGACCGCTCGCCGATCCTCGCCAAGACGCCGGTGCGCGGCCTCTACGTCAACTGCGGCTGGGGCACGGGTGGTTTCAAGGCGACGCCGGGCTCGGGCCACGTCTTCGCCCACACGATCGCGCGCGACGAGCCCCATCCGATCAACGCGCCGTTCACGATCGAGCGCTTCCGCGACGGCGTCCTGATCGACGAGGCGGCGGCCGCCGCCGTCGCGCACTGACCCCCTTTCCCGCACCCGAGGCGATCCACCGATGCTGCTGATCCCCTGCCCCTACTGCGGTCCGCGCCCGGAACTGGAGTTCCGCTACGGCGGCGAGGCCCACGTGGTGCGCGCCCAGACCCCATCCTCCGTCGAACCCGAGGCTTGGGGCGACTTCTTGTATCATCGCTCCAACCCGCGCGGCGTCCACGCCGAGCGCTGGCGCCACGTCCACGGCTGCGCGCGCTTCTTCAACGTGCTTCGCGACACCCGGACCGACCAGATCCAGGCGAGCTACAAGGTCGGCGAGCCGCGCCCCGACGGCGGATCGGAAGCCGACCTGAAGCCGCTGTCCGGCGACAATTTCGGCACATGGTCGGGGGAGACGGCCCGATGAGCGCGTTTCGCACGGCCACCGGCGGGCGCATCGACCGCTCGCGCCCCGTTTCCTTCACCTTCGACGGCCGGACCTATCGCGGCTACCAGGGCGACACGCTGGCCTCCGCCCTGATTGCGAACGGCGTCCATCTCGTCGGCCGTTCCTTCAAGTACCACCGGCCGCGCGGCATCGTGACGGCCGGCTCGGAGGAGCCGAACGCCCTGGTGGGCGTCGGCGCCGACGAGGCGCACTACGCGCCGAACCTGCGCGCCACGCAGGTGGAACTGCGCGGCGGGCTGGCGGCCCAATCGCAGAACCGCTGGCCGAGCCTCGCCTTCGACGTCGGCGAGATCAACGACGTGTTCGGCAAGTTCCTGTCGGCCGGCTTCTACTACAAGACCTTCATGTGGCCGCGCTCGGCCTGGGAGAAGCTCTACGAGCCGGTGATCCGCCGCGCCGCCGGCCTCGGCCGCGCGCCGGAAGCGGCCGATGGCGACCGCTACTCGCAGCGCTTCGCCCATTGCGAAGTGCTGGTGGTGGGCGCCGGACCCGCCGGTCTCGCCGCCGCATTGGCCGCCTCGAACGATGCCGCGTCGCGCGTGATCCTGTGCGACGAGCAGAGCGAGATGGGCGGCTCGCTGCTGCACGAGACCGACGGCACGATCGACGGGCTGGCGCCTGCCGAATGGGTCGCCTCGACGCTGGCCGAGCTGCGACGCCGCCCGAACGTGACGCTGCTGCCGCGCACCACCGCGTTCGGCTACTACCTGCACAACTTCCTGGGGCTGGCCGAGCGCGTCACGGAGCACCTCTCGGACGCG
>JAKONL010000329.1 GCA_022701965.1 Burkholderiaceae bacterium
TGTCGGCGGCGCGACCCTGGCCTAGCGCTTGATCGCGAGGTCCGGGTCCTCGGTCGCCCAAGCGCTGGCCGCGTCCCCGGTCGCGCTCAGGTCGGGCGCGAGCGTGCGCCGGCCGTCGAAGACGAAGCAGTCGCCCTTGTAATGTGCGCCGCCGACCTCCTCGAAGTACTTCAGGATGCCGCCCTCGAGCTGCAGCACGTCCTTGATGCCCGCTTCCCGCATCAGGATCTCAGCCTTCTCGCAGCGGATGCCGCCGGTGCAGAAACTCACGACCGTCCGGCCGGCGAGTTCGTCTCGGTGCGCGGCGAGCGCGGGCGGGAACTCGGTGAACTTGGCGATGCGCCAGTCGATCGCGCCTTCGAAGGTGCCGTGGTCGACCTCGAAGGCGTTGCGCGTGTCGAGCAGGGCGATCGGCTTGCCGGCGTCGTCGTGGCCTTGGTCGAGCCAGCGCTTGAGCGTCGTCGGGGTCACGCCCGGCGCGCGGCCGGCGGCCGGGTTGATGGCCGGGTGGTCCATGCGGATGATCTCCCGCTTGACCTTCACCAGCAGGCGCCGGAAGGGCTGCGCGGCCGACCAGCTTTCCTTGGTCTCCAGGGGCTCGAATCGCGAATCGGCGCGCAGCTCGCCGACGAAGTGCCGCACGTCGTCTGCCGCTCCGGCCAGGAACAGGTTGATGCCTTCGGTGGCCAGCAGGATCGTGCCCTTGAGCTCTCGTGCCGCGGCGCGGTCGAGCAGGGCCGTGCGCAGCGTCTGCGGGTCGTCGATGGCGGTGAACAGGTAGGCGGCGATGTTGAGCGTGCGGGCGTCGCCCGGGGCGTCTTCTCGGGGCATGGCGGTCGTGTCGGGCATGCGCGCGATTGTAGGAAGCAGGTTTCGCGTCCCCCGGCCGGGCCGTCCGACGCAAGCACAGAACCCGGCCTTGCACCGCTCTTCGGGTTTCCGGCGGTTTTCTACAATGCCCCGATGTTCGTCCACCTGCGCCTCCACACCGAGTTTTCCGTCGTCGACGGCACCAACCGCATCGACGAAGTCGTCGCCGCCGCCAGGGCCGACCGGCAGCCCGCCCTGGCCATCACCGACCTGAACAACCTGTTCGGCGCGGTCAAGTTCTACAAGGAAGCGCGGGGCGCCGGCGTCAAGCCGGTGCTGGGCGCCGAAATCTACCTCGAAGGCCTGGGCAGCGAGCCCGGTGCGCTGACCCGCATCGTGCTGCTGGTGCAGAACACGCAGGGCTACCTGCATCTCTCCGAGATCCTCGCGCGGGCCTGGACCCGCAATGTCGCGCGCGGACAGGCGCAGACGCAGGCGCTGTGCCGGCTGGAATGGCTGGAGGAGCTCGGCGCCGGTCTGATCGCGCTGTCGGGCGCGCAGGCCGGACCGCTCGGCGCGCCGCTGCTGCAAGGGCAGGCGACGCGGGCGGCGGAAGTCGCCGGGCGTCTCGCCGCGATCTTTCCCGACCGCTTCTACATCGAGCTGCAGCGCGCCGGCCGGCCCGAGGACGAGCCGCACGTGATCGCCGCCGTGCAGCTGGCCGCGCGACTCGCGCTGCCGGTCGTCGCCACGCACCCGGTGCAGTTCGCGACCGCGGACGACTACGAGGCCCACGAGGCGCGCGTCTGCATCTCCGAGGGCGAGATCCTCGGCAACCCGCGCCGCGTGCGCAAATTCACCCGCGACCAGTACTTCAAGTCGGCCGCCGAGATGGAGGCGCTCTTCGCCGACGTGCCGAGCGCCATCGCCAACACGCTGGAGATCGCCAAGCGCTGCAGCCTGACCCTGGTGCTCGGCAAGCCGCAATTGCCCGATTTCCCGACGCCGCTGGTCGACGGCGTGCCGATGCCGATCGACGAGTTCTTCCGCGTCGAATCGCACGAGGGGCTGGAGGCGCGCCTCGCGCACCTGTACCCCGAAGTCGCCAAGCGCGATGCGCAGCGGCCACGCTACGTCGAGCGCCTCGAATTCGAGATCAACACGATCCTGAAGATGGGTTTCCCGGGTTACTTCCTGATCGTGGGCGACTTCATCAAGTGGGCCAAGGGCAACGGCTGTCCGGTCGGTCCGGGCCGGGGCTCGGGCGCGGGCTCGCTGGTCGCCTACGCGCTCAAGATCACCGACCTCGATCCGCTCGAATACAACCTGCTGTTCGAGCGTTTCCTCAATCCCGACCGCGTCTCGATGCCCGACTTCGACATCGATTTCTGCCAGGGCAACCGCGACCGCGTGATCGACTACGTCAAGGACAAGTACGGTCGCGACGCGGTCAGCCAGATCGCCACTTTCGGCACCATGGCCGCGCGCGCGGCGATCCGCGACGTCGGCCGGGTGCTGGACATGAGCTACATGTTCTGCGACGGCATCAGCAAGCTGATCCCGAACAAGCCCGGCCAGCCGGTGACAATCCAGTACCCGCCGAACCCGAAGAAGGAAGGCGACAAGAACAACTACGCCATCGAGATGGAGCCGCAGCTCGCCGCGCGCATCGAGAAGGAAGAAGAGGTGCGCATGCTCGTCGAGCTGGCGCAGAAGCTCGAAGGCATGACGCGCAACATCGGCATGCATGCCGGCGGCGTGGTGATCGCGCCGGGCAAGCTCACCGACTTCTGCCCGCTCTACCAGCAGCCGGGCAGCGATTCGGCGGTGAGCCAGTACGACAAGGACGACGTCGAATCGATCGGCCTGGTGAAGTTCGACTTCCTGGGGCTGGCCACGCTCACCATCCTGGAGATCGCGCGCGAGTTCATCGCCGCGCGCCACGCCGGGCAGGAGAACTTCAACTACGAGGACATCGCGCTCGACGACGTTCCGACCTACCGGCTGTTCTCCGAGGGCAAGACCGAAGCGGTGTTCCAGTTCGAATCGCGCGGCATGCAGGGCATGCTCAAGGACGCGCGGCCGACGCGGCTGGAGGACCTGATCGCCCTCAACGCGCTCTACCGCC
>JAKONL010000333.1 GCA_022701965.1 Burkholderiaceae bacterium
GCCGCCTCGCCCGAGCAGTCCGAGCGCCTTGCCGTCCTGCAGGGCGTGATCGAACGGAAGCTCGACGAGCTCGGCCGGGTCGTCGTGATCCGGCGCGAAGCGGGCTTCGCGGAAGCCGCCAAGGCAATCGCCAACGACGAGGGCAAGGGTCTGATGGACGACGTCCGGGACGAGATCCGCCGGATCGAGCATGCCGAGCGCGACCGGCTGGCGCTGCTCCAGCGCGAGGCCCAGGCCAGCGAGCGCAACCTGCTGAACGTCGGGATGATCGTCGCGGGCCTGTCGGTCACGGTGCGCCTGAGCCTCGCGCTGCTGCTCGCCCGCTTGCGCCGCCGTCGCGCACGCTCCTGAACGACGGGCCGGTCGACTCCGCTACCGGCGTGCGGTAAGCAGTTCGACCGCGTCGGGACGGTTCCCGCGCTGGGCGAAATCCAGCGCAGTCATGCCCTGCTGGTTCTTCATCGCGGTGTCGGCGCCCTCGTCGAGCAGCAGCTTCACGCTCGCGGTCGTTCCGTACATCGCCGCCATCATCAGTGGCGTGGTGCCGTTGGGCGACTGCGCGTCGATGAAGGCGTACTTGTCGAGCAGCAGCTTCATGATCTCGACCTGCCCCGTGCTCGCCGTGGAGCTCGCCGCATAGTGCAGCGGGGTCCAGCCGGGCTTGTTGACATCGGCATCGCGCGCGACCAGCTTCTGGACCAGATCGCGCTGGCCGCGGATCGCGGCGAGCATCAGCGGACTCTCGTCGTTCTCGTTGCGCGCCTCCACATTGGTCTTCGGCGAGGCGAGCAGCACGTCGATCACGCGCGGCGACGGTTCCCGCAGCGCCAGCAGGAGGCCGGTCTGGCCCTTCTCGTCGCGGGTGTTCGGGTCGAATCCGCGCTGCAGCAGGGTCCTGACGCCGCCGGCGTTGTCGCTGCGCACGGCGCGGAAGAAGTCGCTGAACGAATCGGCCGAGGCAGAAAAGGACGCGACGACGGCGACGATGCAGAGAAACTTCTTCATGGTGGGGATGAGCATCGGATGCCTGGGAACAAGGTCTCGAAATTGGCGCTGGTCGCCGCCGCGACCGCTTCGACCGCGATGCCGCGCACCTGGGCGATCTGGCGCGCCACGAAGGGAACGTAGGCGGGACTGTTGGATTTGCCGCGGTACGGAACCGGCGCGAGGTAGGGACTGTCGGTCTCGATCAGCATGCGGTCGAGCGGGACGAAAGCCGCCACGTCGCGCAGCTCCTGCGCCTTCTTGAACGTGAGGATGCCGGAGAACGAGATGTGGAACCCGAGGTCCAGCGCGGCCCGCGCCACCTCCATCGTCTCGGTGAAGCAGTGGAAGACACCGCCCGCCGCGCCGGCGCGGCCGTCCTCGCCCTCCTCCCGCAGGATCGCCAGCGTGTCGGCCGAGGCCTCGCGCGTGTGGATCACCAGCGGCATCCGCACCTGCTGCGCTGCCCGGATGTGGACCCGGAAGCGGTCGCGCTGCCATTCCATGTCGGCCACGCTGCGGCCGCCCTTGCGCTCGGCCATCTGGTAGTAGTCGAGGCCGGTCTCGCCGATCGCGACGACCTTCGGCCGCGCCGCGCGCCGGACCAGATCGTCGACATCCGGCTCGGCCACGTCCTCGTTGTCCGGATGCACACCGACGCTGGCCCAGAAGTTGTCGAACCGCGCGGCGAGCGACTGCACGGCGTCGAATTCCTCCAGCGTCGTGCAGATGCACAGTGCGCGGTCGACCTGCGCCTCGGCCATGGCGGTGCGGACCTGGTCGATGTTGTCGACCAGTTCGGGATAGGTGAGATGGCAGTGGGAGTCGGTGAACATCGGTGTGACGCCAACCGTGCGGCGCGATTCGAGAAGTCGGGTCAGGAGATCGGCTGATCAGATGGTCTGCGTGGGCCGGTCGGAAGCCATCGCGGCGCCCAGCGCCTCCTCGATGCGCGCCTTGAGCTGGCGCGACTTCTCGTCGGCCGGAAAGCGCACGCCGACGCCCGGCGCCCGGCTGCCTGCCGCCCGCGCCGGCGTGATCCAGGCGACCTTGCCGGCCACCGGATAGCGCTGCGGATCGTCGGGCAGCGTCAGCAGCACGTAGACGTCGTCGCCGAGCCGGTACTCGCGCGACGTCGGGATGAAGATCCCGCCCTCGGCGAAGAGCGGAATGTAGGCGGCGTAGAGCGCGCCCTTCTCCTTGATCGCCAGCTGGATCACGCTGGGACGCGGCGTCGGTGTGGCGGGTGGGGTGTTCATGGGCGGGCCGACGAGTTTAGAGCGCTTCGGGCCTCGCTGGCCAGCGCCTCCAGCATGAGCCCGGCGTTGAACGGGTGCTCCGCGGTACGGGCTGTCGCCGCGAGCGATTTCGACCAGCGCGCCAGCGCGATGTGCGAAGGCGGCGGCGGCAGCTCGGCGGCGGTGAAGAAGCGCGGCTCGGCACCGCTTGCGAGCGCCATCAGGTCGTGGCAGAGCTTCTGCAGCGTGGCGACCGCCTGCGCGGGCGCCTGGTCGGCGAGCGCCGACGCATCGCCGCGCAGCAGCGCCCCGGGCAGCAGCGACCAGGCCTTGGGTGACGGTCCGCCGCGCGCCATTCGCAACGCGTCGCTCGGACGGCCGCCGGCCGCGCGCAGCAGCGCGGGCGCGTCCGCAGGCGGAACGTCGTGACCCGCGAGCCACGCCTGCGCCTGCTCGGCGGACGGCCACGGCACGCCATAGGCGATGCAGCGGCTGCGGATGGTCGGCAACAGCTGCCACGCGGCTTCGGTCGCCAGCACGAAGCGCACGTCGCCCACCGGCTCCTCCAGCGTCTTGAGCAGCGCATTGGCGGTGATGGCATTCATGCGTTCGGCCGGGTACACGAGCACGACCTTGCCGCGCCCGCGTGCACTGGTGCGCTGCGCGAAGCCGACCGCCTCGCGCATCGCCTCGACGCGGATTTCGCGGCTGGCCTTGCGCTTCTTGTCGTCGATGTCGGCCTGCGCCTTCTCGTCGAGCGGCCAGCTCAGCTCCTGCATCGCGACTTCGGGCATCAGCACGCACAGGTCGGCGTGCGTGCGCACGTCGATGGCATGGCAGCTGCCGCAGCGACCGCAGGCGCCGTTCGCGGTGGGCTGCTCGCACAGCCACGCAGTGGCCAGCGCCAGCGCCAGCTCGTACTGGCCGAGACCGGACGGCCCCTGAAGCAACCACGCGTGGCCACGCTGGCGAAGCAGATCGGCCAGTGGCGCGGCCAGCCACGGCGAAAGTCCAGCGTGGGCCTGCGTCACGCGATCCCCCTCTCGCGAAGCACCGAAATGACCTGCCGCCAGACCTCCTCGCGCGGCCGGTTGGCATCGATCCGGGCGAAGCGCGCGGCGGCGGCCCGGGCGCGAGCGGCATAGCCCGAGTCGACGCGCCTGAAGAAGTCGAGCGGCTGCGCCTCGAAGCGGTCGGGCAGCCGCGCGCCGGCGAGGCGCTCCGCCGCGACCTCCGGCGGCAAGGCGAACCACAGCGTGAGATCAGGCTGCAGCAGGTCTTCCGTTCCGTCCCGGGCCTGCACCCAGCGCTCCAGCGTCGCGAGCACGTCCGGATCGAAACCTCGTCCGGCGCCCTGGTAGGCGAAGGTCGCATCGGTGAAGCGGTCGCACAGGACGACTTCACCCCGTGCGAGCGCCGGCGCGACGACCCGGGCGACGTGGTCGCGCCGTGCCGCGAACACCAGCAGCGACTCGGTCAGCGGATCCATCGCGTCGTTCAGGATCAGGCCGCGCAGCGTCTCCGCGAGCGGCGTGCCGCCGGGCTCGCGCGTTCGCGTCACCGTGCGTCCGACACTGCGCAGGCACACTTCCAGCGCGTCGAGATGGCTCGACTTGCCGGCACCGTCGATGCCTTCGAGCGTGATGAAGAGTGCTTGGGACATGGCTTTACGGTCCACCGGGCGGCTTGGTTTCGACCCCGCGCTGGTAGCGGTTCACCGCGCGGTTGTGCTCGTCGAGCGATGGACTGAACTGGCTGCTGCCGTCGCCACGCGCGACGAAGTAGAGCGCCTTGCTGGAGGCCGGCCGCACGGCGGCGAGCAACGCGGCCTGGCCGGGCATGGCGATCGGCGTGGGTGGCAGGCCGCGGCGCGTATAGGTATTCCAGGGCGTGTCGGCCTGCAGGTCCTTCTTGCGCAGGTTGCCGTCGAAGGTCGTGCCGAGTCCGTAGATCACCGTCGGATCGGTCTGCAGCGGCATTCCGATGCGCAGGCGATTCGCGAAGACGGCAGCGACTTCCGGGCGATCCTTGGCCTGGCCTGTCTCCTTCTCGACAATGCTTGCGAGAACCAGTGCCTCGTCGGCCGTCTTCAGCGGCAGGTCGCTGGCGCGCGCGGCCCAGGCTGCCTCGAGCTTCCGGTCCATCGCCCGCATGGCGCGCTGCAGCAGCGCGACGTCGGTCGATCCCTTGGAGTAGGTGTAGGTATCGGGAAAGAACCGGCCTTCGGGATGCAGTCCCGATTTGCCCAGACGTGCCATCAGCGCCTCGTCGCTCTCGCCGATCGTCTCGGGCTTGAGCTGCTCGGCCTTGGCGAGCGCCGCGCGCACCTGGCGGAAGTTCCAGCCCTCGACCAGCACGACGCTGCGCGTGGCCTCCTCGCCACGGACCAGCGTGTTGAGCAGGGTGCGCGGGGTCACGCCGCGCTCGAGCTCGTAGCTGCCGGCGCGGATCTGCCGGTCCTGGCCGGAGAAACGGAACCACGCGTAGAGCAGCCTCGGCTCGATCCGCGTGCCGGTCGCCGCGACGGCCTCGGCCACGCCGCGCGGCGTGGTGCCGGGCTCGACCGAGAGATCGACCGTCGGCGCGGGCAGGTCGAGCGGCCGATGCAGCCACCACAGGCCCCAGGCGCCCGCCCCCAGTGCGGCGAGCGCGGCGAGCAGGAAGACGGTGAGCAGGAGACGTCGCAAGGGAGCTTAGGAAGGTCTGGAAGGAGGCGGGAACCGTTGGCCCTGCGGGCCGAGCGGATGGGGTCGGCCATGATAATTCAGGCATGAATCCAGTCGTCCTTCATGGTGTCGCCCCGCTCGCGAACCTCGGCGTGATCCGCGCCGACGGCCCCGATGCGGCCAGTTTCCTGCACGGCCAGCTCACGCAGGACATCGTGCTCCTCACGGCCACCGAGGCGCGGCTCGCCGCGCTCTGCACCGCCAAGGGCCGGATGCTCGCCAGCTTCGTCGCCGTACGGCCCTCGCCCGAGCGCGTGCTGTTGCTCGTGAGCGCCGACATCCTCGCGCAGACGCTCAAGCGCCTGTCGATGTTCGTGCTGCGCGCCAAGGTCAAGCTGACGGACGCGACGGCGGACTACGCGCTCTACGGCCTGGCGGGCGACGCGGTCGCCGCGAACGGTGCCGATCCGGAGGCCGGACCCGGCACGCGCCGATGCCTCGCGGCACCCGGTTCAGACGAGTCCGACGCCGGCGTCGTCGCGCTGTATCCGGCCGACGGCGTGCCCCGCGCCCTCTGGATCGGGCCCGTGGCGGGGCCCGCGCCGTCCGGCGAACCGCTCGATCCCTCGACCTGGGCCTGGAGCGAAGTACGCAGCGGCGTCGCGACGGTCACGCTGCCGACGGTTGAAGCCTTTGTGCCGCAGATGCTCAACTACGAGTCTGTCGGTGGCGTCAACTTCAAGAAAGGCTGCTATCCGGGCCAGGAAGTGGTTGCGCGTAGCCAGTTCCGGGGCACCTTGAAGCGCCGCACCTACCTGGTCGGCGCCGATGCGTCTTTGGCGGCCGGCCAGGAAGTGTTTGCCGGCGACGACGCCGAGCAGCCGGTCGGCACCGTCGTGCAGGCGGCGGCGGCGCCGGAGGGCGGCTGGTCGGCGCTGGTATCGCTGCAGGTATCCGCACCCGGGACCGGTGGACTGCGCGCCGGCTCCGCGACCGGCCCGGCCTTGCGCGTCGAGCCTCTGCCCTACGTGCTTCGCGACGACATCTGAGCGTCCGGTCCGTCGACGCTAGAGAGCTTTGCGCATCTCGATGTGCGCGATGCCGGCTTCGTCGAAAGGCTCGCCGTGCGGCGCGTAGCCGGCACGACGGTAGAACGGTTCCGCGCTGCGCTGCGCGTGCAGCATGACCTCGGCATCGCCCCGCGCGCGCGACGCGTCCTCCATCGCACGCAGCACGTCCGCGCCGATGCCGCCACCGCGCAGCGCGCGATGCACGGCCATGCGTCCGATGCGCCCCTG
>JAKONL010000347.1 GCA_022701965.1 Burkholderiaceae bacterium
GCCGGTCTTTTTCTGAAGCCGGCACGGGTTGTCCGTGATCAACGTCCAATCGGGGAAGTAGGCGTCGCAATTCGTTTTCGCAGCCGAGAGCAGGGTTCCTGTCTGTGCGTCTTCAATCGCGGTTTTCGAATAGACCTTGTAGCCGGCTCCACCGACGAGCACCATCACCGATGCAAGTACGAGAACGAGGCCTTTGCCTCGGACTTTAAAGCGCAATGGCCGCTCGACCAGCTTGTAGGTGAGCCACGCAAGGACGAAGGCGAGAACGATCGCCGCTGCCCGAATGCTCATCGAGGGAATTTCGCTCTCGACGATGCGGGCGAACGAGAGCAACGGCCAGTGCCACAGATACAACGGAAAGCTGATCAAGCCGATCCAGACCGCTACACGGTTCGACAGAATCACACGATTCACCCACGCGGACGGACCGGCCGCAATCAGCAACACCGCACCGGCGACCGGAAGGACGGCCCATTTGCCTGGAAAGACGGAATTCTTGTCGATCTTCCAGATGCCGTAGGCGATAAGCAGCAAGCCAGCGAAGGCCAGCACGTTGACGAGGGCTTTTCCATCGGCCACGTATGCCTTGGAATGCACGACGGTGTTCAGCCAACCGTCCACTCTCTTCCTCGTTCTGGCGAAGGCCGTCGGCTTGTACAGGTTGAGCCATGCGAGAAAACTGCCGCAAAGCAATTCCCAGAAACGAGTTTGAGGCGAATAGAAAGCGGCAACCGGATCGACCTTCACATGTTTGACGTTCAGGTAGTACGACACGCCCGCAATGACGATCAGGACCGTCAGCACGTTGAGCTTTTTCTTCCATATGGCCCAAAGTGCGATGGGCCAGATGAAATAGAACTGTTCCTCGATGCCGAGGCTCCACAGGTGCAGAAGGGGTTTGGTGTCGGCCGAACCATCGAAATAACCCGATTCTTTCCATAGCACGAGATTCGAAACAAAGCCCGCGCCTGCAAGCGTGTGCTTGCCCAATTCCCGGAATTCGTCGTCGAGCAGCGCAAACCTGCCGAATGCAAGGCATGCCAAGAGAACCAGCAGGAGCGCCGGGAAGATTCTCTTGATGCGGCGCGCGTAGAAGTCGGAAAACGAGAACGTGCCGCGATCCAGATTCTCGAAAATGATCCTCGAAATCAAGAAACCCGAGATGACGAAGAAAATGTCGACACCGACGAAGCCGCCCTTGATCCACTCGGGGAACGCATGGAAAGCGACGACCGAAACGACGGCGACGGCTCTTAAACCATCGATATCCGGACGATATTGATGGTTTGCTGCTTGCTGGGGAATCATCTGCTCTGCCGAGGCGCCGTGGAAAACCGAGCATTCTGCATGCTCGGGAACGTCGATCGCAATCGGGGCTTCGGGACAGGCCGATTCGACGTCGTCAGTCCCAGGTCTCGATCACGCTGCTGTCGTCGCGCAGTCCCAGCCCCGCCTTCTTCGCGTCGAGAAAGCGCGCATTCGCGATCGCCAGCAGCGGCAACGCCGCGCCGCAGTCTCGCCCGGCGTCCGCGACCAGGCCGCTGTCCTTGACGAAGATGTCGATGCTGCTCGTGACCTCGACGTCGCCGGTGGCGACCATGCGCGGGCCGCGGTCCGACAGCATCCACGAGCCGGCGGCGCCTTTCTCGACCAGTTGCAGCACCGCCGCCGCATCGAGGCCCAGCGAGCGCGCCAGGCTCAGCGCCTCGGCGGCCGCGACGATGTGGATCGAGCACAGGTGCTGGTTCACGACCTTGATGCTCTGGCCGTCGCCGAGCCGCTCGCCGGTGACGCGCACCGTGCCCAGGGCGTCGAGCACCGGGCGGGCGGCGGCGATGTCGTCCGGCGCGCCGGCGGCGAAGATCACCAGCTCGCCGGTCCGTGCGCGGGCCACGCCGCCGGTGACGGGCGCATCGACCACGCGCAGTCCGTGGCGTTCGAGCACCGCGCCCTGCTCGCGCACCGCCTGCGGACCGACCGTGGACATGACGAGCCACAGCTGCCCGGGCACCGGGTCGGCGAGGCGACCCACCAGCCCGGCGAGCTGGTCGGGCGTCGCGACCATGACGACGACCACGTCGGCAACGGGTGCGCGGACGAGCTCGGACACCGTCTCGATGCCCGCCGCTCTTGCGTTCGCCGCGACGCTCTCGGACACGTCGACGCCGGTCACGCGATGTCCGGCGCGCCGGATGCGCAGCGCCATGGGCAGGCCGATGGCGCCGACGCCGACGAAGGTGACGGCCATGCCGGCGGTCATGTCCACTCCCTGATGCGTCGCACGATCGCCTGCGTCGAGATGCCGTAGCGGTCGTGCAGGGTCGGCAGGGCGCCGGCGTCGAGGAACGCGTCGGGCAGGGCGATCTGGCGGAACGCGGTCGCGACGCCCGAGCGCATCAGCAGGCTCGCCACCGCCTCGCCCAGGCCGCCGATCGCCGAGTGGTTCTCCGCCACGACCACCCGCCGGCCGAGACGCCGCACCTCGGCCAGGATCGTCGCCTCGTCGAGCGGCTTGATCGTCGGGACGTGCAGCACCGCGACATCGATGCCGTCGGCCTGCAGTTCGCGGGCCGCCTCGAGCGCGCGCATCGTCATGAAGCCGCTCGAGATCACCAGCACGGCGTTGCCGTCGCGGATCAGCCCGGCCTTGCCGAGCTCGAACCGGTAGTCGTACTCGTCGAGGACCAGCGGCACGTTGCCGCGCGGCAGGCGCATGTAGACCGGACCCGCATGGGCGGCGATCTGCGGCACCGCCTGCCCGATCTCGAACGCGTCGCACGGGTCGACGATCGTCAGCCCCGGGATGGCGCGCATCAGCGCGATGTCGTCGGTCGCCTGGTGGCTCGGGCCGTAGCCGGTGGTCAGGCCCGGGAGGGCGCAGCACAGCTTGACGTCGAGGTTTTCCTCGGCGATGACCTGGTGCACGAAGTCGTAGGCCCGGCGCGTGGCGAAGACGGCGTAGGTCGTGGCGAAGACGGTGAAGCCTTCCTTGGCCATGCCGCCGGCCGCCGCCATCAGCAGCTGCTCGGCCATGCCCATCTGGAAGAAGCGTTCCGGAAATTCCCGGGCGAACAGGTGCAGGTCGGTGTACTTGGCGAGATCGGCGGTCATGCCGACGACGTCCGCGCGCGCGTGGCCGAGCTCGACCATCGCCTTGCCGAACGGTGCGGCCACGACGCGCTGGTCGTCGCCGGCGATCGACGCGATCATCGCGGAGGTGGTGAGCCGGGGCTTTTTCTCGATGGGGGTGCTCATCGCTCGGCTCCTTCCGGTTGTTCGACGTCGACGCCGTCGAGGTGGTCGATGGCCTGCTGCCATTCGGGCGGATCGACGCGGATGAAATGGTTCTTCTCGCGCGTCTCCAGGAACGGCACGCCCTTGCCCATCAGCGTGTCGAACAGGATCACGCGGGGCCGCTCCTCGCGCAGCGCGCGGGCGGCGTCGAAGGCCGCGACGACGGCGGGCAGGTCGTTGCCGTCCACCCGCTGCACGTGCCAGCCGAAGGCGGCCCACTTGTCCGCCAGCGGCTCGAAGCCCATGACCTTGCCCGAAGGCCCGTCGGCCTGCTGGTCGTTGATGTCGATCAGGCAGATCAGGTTCGGCAGGCGATGGTGGGCCGCGCCCATCGCGGCTTCCCAGGTCGCGCCCTCGTCGAGCTCGCCGTCGGACATCGAGTTGTAGACGAAGGCCGGGTTCTTCTTCAGCCGCAGCCCGAGCGCCACGCCCACGGCGATCGCCAGGCCCTGGCCGAGCGAGCCGCCCGACATCTCCATGCCCGGCGTGTAGGTCGCCATGCCCGACATCGGGAGGCGGCTGTCGTCGCTGCCGTAGGTCTCGAGTTCGTCCTCGGGGACGATCCCGGCCTCGATCAGCGCGGCGTACAGCGCGATCGCATAGTGGCCGTGCGAGAGCAGGAAGCGGTCGCGGCCCTCCCAGGCCGGGTCGTCGGGGCGAAAGGTCATGGCATGGCCGTAGGCCACGGCCAGCACGTCGGCCCAGCCCAGGGCCTGGCCGATGTAGCCCTGGCCCTGGACCTCGCCCATGCGCAGGGCGCGGCGGCGGATGCGGTGGGCGCTCTGCCGGAGCGTCGAGAGATCGGTCATGGGTGGCGTCCTCCTGCGCTGAGCTTCAGTGGATCAGCATGCCGCCGTTCACGTCCAGCGTGATGCCGGTGCAGTACGCCGACAGGTCGCTCGCCAGGAACACGCAGGCCCCGGCGATGTCGCTCGCGCGGCCGAGCCGGCCGAGCGGAATCGTCTCGGCGATCTCGGCCTTGCGCTCCTCGGTCAGCTTGCCCTTGATGATGTCGGTGCCGATCAGGCCGGGCGTGATGCAGTTGACGCGGATGCCCGCCGGCCCGAGCTCGCGCGCCATCGCGCGGGCGAGGCCCAGGATGCCGGCCTTGGCGGCCGAGTAGTGCGGACCGCCGACGATGCCGCCGCCGCGCTGCGCCGATACCGACGAGATACAGACGATCGAGCCGGCGCCCTGGCGCTGCATCGCCGGTATCACCGCCTGCGAGCACAGCAGCGTGCCGCGCAGGCTCACGTCGAGCACCGCGTCGTAGTCGGCAGCCGTGATGTCGACGGTCCGGCGCGGCTGCGTGATGCCGGCGTTGTTGACCAGGATGTCGATGCGGCCGAACCGCGCGAGCACCTGCGCCACCGCGGCGTCGACGGCCTCCTTGTCGGTCACGCTCGCCGCGATCCCCAGGTGCCGCGGGCCGATGCGGGCGGCCGCGGCGACCGGGTCCGCGCCGTCGAGGTCCACGAGCACGACGCTCGCGCCCTGGTCGGCCATCTGCAGGGCGGTGGCGAAGCCCAGGCCGTTGGGGCCGGCGGCGCCGGTGACGAGGGCGACCTTGTTCTCGAGCAGCATGTGCGTGTCTCCTTCTGGTTGTAGTCGCGCGATTGTGGAAATGGGCGTGGCTGAAGACAAGCGATACTTTTTCAGTCCAGCCTGATCGTTCGTCATCATTGGGTTTATCCGGATTCACGCCATGCGCCCTTCGTTTCCACCCTTCGCCTGTCTGAGCGCCTTCGAGGCGGTGGCGCGCCGCAGGAGCTTCGTCCTGGCCGCCGGCGAACTGCACCTCACGTCGTCGGCGGTCAGCCACCAGATCGCGAAGCTCGAGCGCTTCCTCGATACCAGGCTCTTCGTGCGCACCGCGCACAACGTCGAACTCACGCCCGCCGGCGAGGACTACCTGCAGCGCGTGGGCGGTGCGATGGCGGCGATCGGCGCGGCGACGGACAACGCCCGCCGGGGCATCGGCAATTCGCTGCACGTGCACTCGACGCCGAGCTTCGCGACGCTCTGGCTCATGCCGCGGCTCAAGGATTTCGCGCGGGAATATCCGGACGTCTCGCTGTCGATGTCGTCCTCCGTGACGCATTCGGATTTCTCGGTCGGCGATGCCGACGTCGACATCCGCTACGGCGTGCCGCAATGGCCGCAACTCGTCTGCCGCACGATCTTCGACGAGCGGGTGATGCCGCTGGCGAGCCCGGCGTTCCTGCGGCGCCATCGCATCGAGGCGCCGGCCGACCTGGTGCGCGTGCCGCTCATCCGCTCGACCGTCGGCGTGGTCCAGTGGCCGGACTGGTGCGCGGCCCGCCGGGTCGCCGACGTGCCGGTGCGCTACGCGTATCGCTTCGACCGTGCCTTCATGGCGCTCGACGCGGCCGTGCAGGGGCTGGGCGTGGCGCTGGAGAGCACCGCCATCGGCGAGCCGCACCTGCGCAAGGGACGGCTCCGGCCGGTGTTCGAGACCGGCGAGCACCTCACGGTGCAGGCGCATTTCCTGGTCTATCCGCAGCGGCACGCACGGCGACCGGAAGTCATGAATTTCGTGGACTGGGTACTGGCGAGAGCCGGTGCGCCTGCGATGTCGCGGTAACGGCTGGCGCCGCGCTCGCCTTGCGCCAGGCGCATGAAAAAGGCCTGCATCCCGACCGGGATGCAGGCCTTTTTCCGGACCGTGGGAATCAGTGCGCGTCGAGCAGTTCCACGTCGAACTTCAGCGTCGCGTTCGGGGGAATCACGCCGCCCGCGCCGCGTGCGCCGTAGCCGAGCGCAGCGGGAATGACCAGCGTGCGCTGTCCGCCGATCTTCATGCCTGCGACGCCTTCGTCCCAGCCCTTGATGACCTGGCCGGCGCCGAGGGAGAACGCGAACGGGTCGTTGCGGTCGCGGCTGGAGTCGAACTTGGCGCCCTGTACGCCGTCGTTGTAGAGCCAGCCGGTGTAGTGCACGTGCACATGCTGGCCGGCTTTCGCTTCGGCGCCGTCGCCGATGACGGTGTCTTCGTACTGCAGGCCGGATGGGGTGGTGGGCATGGACGCTCCTTGATGTCGATGGATGGGAGAGGGAAGGAACGAGTTTAACGACGCCGGCCGTGGCGATTCAGCCCGGCGCGACGCCCTGCGCGCTTCGATTCGCTTCGCCGGCCGGGCCGGACGCTTCGTTCTGGAGCTGCGCGACGATCCCGGCCTTGCGGGCCTGGCTGCCCTGCCACTTCGCCGCGAAGGCCTGCAGGTCCGACAGGCGCTTGAGCAGGTCCTGGCCGCTGAGGGTGAGGCAGTAGCCGTCGCTGCCGTGGCTCACGATGCCTGCTTCGCGCAGTTCCTTGATCCGCGTGTTGAGCGTGTTGGGCGTGATGCTGCCCACGCTGTCCTGGAGCAGCCGGAAGGTCTGCGCATGGCCGTCGCGCAGTGCCCACAGCACGCGCAGCGCGTACCGTGCCTCCAGCAGCGCGAGCAGCTGGTTGACGGCGGCGTTCTCCTTCGTGCTCATCGCGTCGCGTAGTCGGCCATCGGCTCGCCCAGGCGGACGGGACGCGCCGGCGCCCAGTCGGCCGCGAACGCGAGCGCCGGAGCGGGGAACAGCATGACGACCGTCGAGCCGAGCAGGAAGCGCCCCATCTCCTCGCCCTTCTTCAGGGCGATCGTGCGATCGTCGTACCGCCACTCGCGGACCGTGCCGCCGCGCGGCGGATTGATCACGCCGTGCCAGACGGTCGCCATGCTGCCGACGATCGTCGCGCCGACGAGCACCAGCACGAACGGTCCCTTCGCGGTCGCGAAGACGCACACCACGCGTTCGTTGCGCGCGAACAGGCCGGGCACGCCGCGCGCGGTCGTCGGGTTTACCGAGAACAGGTCGCCGGGCACGTAGATCATTCGTTCGAGCACGCCGTCGCAGGGCATGTGGATGCGGTGGTAGTCCTTCGGGCTCAGGTAGATCGTGGCGAAGCTGCCGTGGTCGAATCGCGCGGCGAGCGCGGCATCGCCGCCGACCAGCGCCTTCGTGCCGTAGCTGTGCCCCTTGGCCTGGAAGATCTGGTCGCCCTTGATAGGCCCGAACTGGCTGATGGCGCCGTCGACCGGCGAGATCAGCGCGCTGGAGGCGATGGGCCGGGCACCCGGCTTCAGGGCCCGCGTGAAGAAGTCGTTGAAGCTGGCGTAGCGGGAGACGTCGCTCTCGAGCGCCTCGCCCATGTCGACGCCGTACTTGGCGACGAAGCGCCGGATGATCCACGTCGTGACCGAGCCCCGCTCCTTGCCGGCGACCCAGCCGGCGAACGAAGTCAGGGCCTGCTTGGGCAGGACGTATTGGGGCAGTACGGGAAGGCGATCGGACACGGGGGGATGATGGCAGGAGGGGTGGTAGCGGACATTCTAGGAAGTGCCCGCGCTGGACCTGTCAGGGAGCGAGCCGTTCGCGCACCCATGGCGCGCCGTCGCCACTGTCGCGGCGGTAGCGCAGGCGGTCGTGCAGCCGGCTCCTGCGCCCCTGCCAGAACTCCCAGCGCTCCGGCACCAGCCGATAGCCGCCCCAGTGGGGCGGACGCGGCGGCGAGAGCGCAAAGCGTGCGGCGATCCGCTCGGCGTTCTCCACGAGCACGTCGCGCCCGGCGATCACCTCGCTCTGCGGACTCGCCCAGGCGCCGATGCGCGAATCGAGCGGCCGGCTCGCGAAATACGCATCGCTCTGCGCGGCATCGACCTTCTCGACGCGACCTTCGATCCGCACCACGCGCTCCAGCTCGACCCAGTGGAACTGCAGCGCCGCGTACGGGTTGCCCGCGATCTCGTGTCCCTTGCGGCTCTCGTAGTTGGTGTACCAGACCAGGCCGCGCGGGTCGACGCCCTTGACCAGCACGATGCGCGTCGAAGGCCGCAGGTCGCTGCCGACGGTCGCCAGCGTCATGGCGTTGGGTTCGGGCACCTTCGCGTCGATCGCTTCGGCCAGCCAGTGCTCGAACTGCAGCAGGGGATCGTCCGCACTGTGCACTTCGTCGAGTTCGGCGCGCTCGTAGCTCTTGCGGAGGTCGGCCAGGTCGACGGCGTGGCCCGGGAGCGGGCGCGGCGACGGGGACGTCGAGGGACTTCGGGGATCGGTCATGCGGGAATTGTGCGTGATCGGGCCGGGCAGAGCGCGGCGGCGCGGGATACTGGAGCGATGAACGATACGGCTTTGACGGCGGCGGATTCGCCCGTGGTGATCGTCCTCGCGTCCGGGCGCGGCGAGCGATTCCGGGCGTCGGGCGGCCGGGTCCACAAGCTCGACGCGCTGGTCTGCGGCAGGAGCGTGCGCGAACGCACGCTGGACGCGGTGCGGGCGAGCGGCCTGCCCTGGCACGTGGAGGATGAGGGCCACCCGGAGATGGGCGATTCGATCGCAGCCGCGGTGCGCGCCACGGCGTCGGCCGCGGGATGGCTGATCCTGCCGGCCGACCTGCCGCTCGTGCGGCCGGACACGCTGCGTGCCGTGGCCGACGCCCTCGACGGCGGAGGGTGGGAGGCGGTGCAACCGGTCCATGGCACGCCGTCGCAGGCCTCCGCGCGTGGACATCCCGTGGGCTTCGCCGCCTCGTGCCGGCAGGCGCTCTGCGCACTGCAGGGTGCACCGGGCGCTTCGTCGGTCCTGAAGCACCTGCGTGCGCGGGGATGCGTCCTGACTCTGCCGGTGGACGACGTCGGCATCGTCACGGACATCGACACCATCGACGACCTGGCGGCGGCCGAGGCGCTTTGGCTCAGCTCTTCGCGATGACCGTGCAGGCGATGCGCGGGCCGGAATTGCCCGAGGGCTGGGACATCAGGTCGTCGCGATCGCGGTGGACGACCAGCGCACGGCCGATCACGTTGTTGGCGGCGCCGTCGGTCAGCGAGATGGAATGGTCGTCGACCTGGAAGCGGGCGACGCCGTTGGCATCG
>JAKONL010000359.1 GCA_022701965.1 Burkholderiaceae bacterium
CGGCCCGGTGCCAAAGAATCCGATGCGGTTCTCGGTTGCACTCGAACGCTTCAGGGACAACGCGCTGAAGAACAAGACGACGTTGCCAAGAACGACCTACGACCGTCACGAGTTCTTGCAGCAGGTCAGGCAGTACGTCGTCGGCATCGATGACCGCCTCGACGAGGACCCTTGGATCCATCACATCCACACGCACCACCTCGCGGCTTTCATGGATGCATCCGCCGAGCGCATCGGTCGCCAGGAATCCAAGGAGATGCATGGTTCACATGAGCCCCTCCAACCCGACGAGGATCGGCGTTTGCGCCGGCAGGCGCAGCCCTTTCCCGCTCGCTGTGTGTCGCAGTTCGTCGACCAGCTCTTGCACCAGCTCACACGCCTCGAACACATCGGGCCGTAGCTCGACGCGCCCAGTCTGCCCACGCGCGAGCGTGAGCATGTCTCGCGACTGCACGGCCAGCTCGTTGGACGAACGGCGAACGAGCCGTTCCAGTTCGGTTTGCTCCGGCAGCGCGCGCCGGTTATCTAGCAAGTGGCAGGCCCTTCCACCCTCTGGACCGTCTAGCACTGCGCCACCATGCTGGCGATTCGAAGAACAGCCGTACGCAACCCGTTGTGTTCGAAGCCTTGGCCGATGCAGCAACGTCTATGGTCGCAGACGATCTACCGACTTTCCTCACGCCATCCAGATTTCTCCTATGTATCGCCGCGGTGCGCAATCAAGGTCCATCCAACACCGGACGATCCGCGCTACGACGCTCTTCGTCGTGTTCGTCTGCGTTTCGCTTCTTGCCGTGGATGCCTGGCTCGCTTGGCGGGTGCGGGAGCAGCAACTGCGCCAGGCCGTCGTCAGCAACACCAACCTGGCGGCCGCAGTGGCTCAGCAGGTGGACGGCATGGTGCTGGAGGTCGGGCACCTGCTCGACAGCATCGCCTTCGAACTGCAGACGGGTGCAGTGGACGAGCGGGAGTTGACCCACCTGCAGCCCATTCTGAAGAACCATGCCGACTCCAACCAGCATGTCCATGGCCTCTTCGTCTACGACGCGCAGGGCGCGTGGCTCATTAATTCGCAAGGGATTTCGCCCCCGGGCGCCAACAACGCCGACCGCGAGTACTTCATTCACCATCGTGACCACCCCTCGCTGGCGACACGCGTGGGCAAGCCGATCGTGAGCCGTTCGACCGGGATCTGGGTCATCCCGGTGTCACGCCGCTTCAACGATGCAAAGGGCCAGTTCGCCGGGGTGCTGCTGGCGACGATCGACCTCGACCATGTCCGGCGAATGCTCGACCACTTCCAGATCGGGAATGACGGGTCCCTCAGCGTGGCCCTCGCGAGTACGGCGATCCTTGTGCGACGCCCGTTTTCCGAGAAGAACCTGGGGAAGGAAATACCGCCCAGTGCGTTGAAGGAGCAGCTCACTTCCCAGACTTCGGGAAACTTCGAGTTCGCCTCGCCTGTGGACGGCATTCAGCGAATCGGCAGTTTCCGGTACACCGACAGTCATTCCCTGATGGTGGCAGTGGCGCAGTCCAAACATGAGCTGCTTGGCGACTGGCGTGAGACGACCTGGATACAGACTTTTTGGATTTTCCTGCTGTGCGTTGTCACCGCTCTGGCAGGAAGCCTCGTCATTCGACTGGTTCGCCAACGGGTGAAGGTGGAGTTCGACCTGAGTGAGACCCGCGACAAACTCACCAAGGCCAATGAACGTCTGGCCCTGCTGGCCAATCTGGACGGATTGACCGGCCTGGCCAATCGACGGTCCTTCGACGAGACCCTCGAGCGCGACTTCGAGGAGTTTCGCAGGTCAGGCCAACCGCTGAGCCTGGTCATGATCGACGTCGATCATTTCAAGCAGTACAACGACCTGCATGGCCATCCGGAAGGCGATCGGTGCCTGCAGCAGGTTGCCATGGCGATCGATTCGGCATCACGCCGGCCACTGGACTTCGTGGCACGGTATGGAGGCGAGGAGATGGCGATGCTGCTGCCGCAAACCGATGCCGCGGGCGCGCTGGTGGTTGCCGAACTGGCACGCAGTGCGGTCGAAGCACTCCAGCTTCCGCACTCCGATCGACCGCTGCGCAGGGTGTCGATCAGCGTCGGCGTCGCGTCTCACACATCGAACGACATTCACGAGAGCATGCAGTCGCTGGTGAAGCGTGCGGATGAGGCACTGTATCGAGCCAAGGCTGCGGGCCGCGATCGGGTCATTGCCTACTGAAACGGGAAGCGATCCAACCTGGGGAGGCACGGGTGCGAGCGACCTCAGGTGGCCTTGCAAGCATCACTCCACCTGGGTTCCTACGAAAGGTACGCCATCGCCATTTCCAAGCCTTGCGAGATAGCGCCCTCCTTCGTGGCATGTCGCAGGGTTGTCAGTTCGTCACAAGCGCGAGAAACGTGGCTGCCATGGCCAACGCAAGGCATGCCATGGCTCGTCCCGTCATGGGGCCCTCGCCAAAGATGCCCAGCAAAGTGATGCAGATCACTTCAATCGAGATGACCGTGGCGGGGCCCGTCGCGGACATCGAAGCCTTCAGATTTTTCAGCAGCTGCACGCCCGCCTCCATTTGACCGCGCAAGTATGGCGGCATCGAAGGTCGGAACCATCATGATGAATACTTTAGTTACCAGTAATGTAGATTTCTGCACATTGTTGTCAAGAGCTCTGGCTTTGAGCCTCAAGGTTGTGCGGCACTGATGACGCGATGCAGTCCGCGTTGCGGCCATGGCGCAGCGCGCGCCGGGCGTAGTAGTCGAAGGCAGTCGAATTGCGCTTCGGACGCAGTACCCAGTCGTGCGCCTCCTGGGCAAGCTGGGGATCGATCGGCTGGATCGTTCCGGCAGCTGCCGCCAGCAGATGCATGCGCGCCGCGCGCTCGAAGGCGATGCCCAGCACCACGGCTTCCTCCACGCTGCTGGCGGCGATCAGCAGACCGTGATGCGCCAAGAGCAATGCGCGCTTGCTGCCGAGTGCCGCAGCGATGAACTCGCCCTCCTCGTTGCCGACCGGAATGCCAGGCCACTTGGCGACGAACGCGACGTCGTCGTACAGCACGCAGTTGTCCATGTGCGAGATCTGCAGCGGTGTCTCCAGCATGCCGAGTGCCGCGGCACTGACTGCGTGCGTGTGCACGATGCAGTTCACGTCGGCGCGCGCGCGGTAGACCCAGGAGTGGAAGCGGTTGGCGGGGTTCGCCATGCCTGCGCCTTCGAGCACGTTCAGGTCCTCATCGACCAGGAGCAGGTTGTCCTCGGTGATCTCGTCGAAGCCGAGGCCAAGGCGCTGCGTGAGGTACGTACCCGGCTCGGCGGCGCGTGCGGTGATCTGTCCGGCGAGACCGGAATCGTGTCCGTTGTCGAAAAGGATGCGGCAGGTCAGCGCCAGCTTCTGCGCCAACGTGTAGCTGCTCTCTTCCAGGTGCGCGTCCATCTGGCGGTAGGCGTTCTGGACCAGCGATGCCTTGTCGAGCGCGAAAGTGTCCGGGGTGTTCATGGCGATGTCTCCTTGCAGATTCTTGATTCGTTCAACTCGCCGCAGAGGATTCCACGGCCGAGAAGTTGAGGTCCGGCCGGCCGGGGAACAGCGGCTGGTAGCCCGGCAAGGCCTCGATGCGCGCCAGCCACGCACCGATGGCGGGATATGGCGCCATGTCGATGCCGCCCATCGTGGCCATCCGGGTGTATGGATAGAGCGCGACATCGGCAATGCTGGGGTGCGCGGTGTTGGCAACCCAGCCGTCCGCGCCGCTGCGCGCCAGCTGCGCCTCGAGGAGATCCAGCGCCGTCCTCGCTTCGGCCGCGAAGTGCTGCATGTCCGCGGCTCCGGGTTCGCGGTCGCGGTGCAATCCCAGGTGGAGCCGCAGCTGCGCTAGCGGCTTCATGTGCCGTTCCTGCTCGAACGACAGCCAGGCGAGCACCTGTGCCTGCTCCGGCACGTCCCGCGGCCACCAGGCACTGCCCTGCGCGAGATAGAACAGGATCGCCATCGACTCGGCCAGCGCACTGCCATCGTCAAGCACCAGCACCGGTACTTGCCGCAGCGGCGCGATGGACAGGAAGGCCTCGGCGCGCAGGTCGCCGCGGTCGATCGACAGGGTGTGGCGTCGCAGCGGCAATCCGAGCAGGCCAGCCATCAACCGCACCTTCCAGGCGTTGCCCGAGCGTTGGGTGTCGTACAGAAGCATGGTCGCCCCCTCAGTCGAGTTTGGTGCCAGCGGCCTGCGTCACGCGCGTCCATTTCTCGGTCTCGACGCGCACATGCGTCGCGTAGGCAGCGGCCCCGGTGGGCATCGGCTCGATACCGAGTTCGGCCAAACGCGCAACCACTTCCGCGCGCGACAGCACGCGCGCGAGAGCCTGCGATAGCACTTCGATCTGCGCGGCGGGCGTGCCCTGCGGCGCGACGATGGCGTTCCAAGAGCCGATCTGGAAACCCGGCACGCCCTGCTCGACGCTGGTGCGCAAGTCGGGCATCGCGACGTTGCGCCGACTGTCCGCGATGGCCAACGCCTTCAGGCGTCCGGCCTTGACCTGTGGTTGGATGACCGGGATCGCGTCGATCACGATCTGCACCTGTCCTGCCAGCGCGGCGTTGACTGCCTCGGCGCCGCTCTTGAACGGAATGTGGACGATGAAGCTCTTGGTCGAAAGCTTGAACAGCTCGATGCCCAAGTGCGGCGAACTGCCGTTGCCCGCCGAGCCGAAGTTCAGCTGACCGGGATGCGCGTGGGCATACTTGACCAGGCCTTGCAGATCCGTCACACCGGGAATGTCACTCACCGCCATGACGTACGGGGAATTGCTCACCAGCGAGACCGGCACGAAGGCCGCCGGGTCGTAAGCCATCTTGCTGTAGATCATCTTGTTGACCACCTGTGTACCGACGGTCGCGAGCAGCAGCGTGTAGCCGTCGGCCGGTGCCTGCGCCACCGCCTGCGCCGCGATGCTGCCGCCGGCACCCGCACGGTTGTCGATGACCACCGACTGCTTGAGTTCCTCACCGAGCCGCTGGCCGATCAGGCGGCCGACGACGTCGGTGATGCCGCCCGCGCCGAACGGGATCACCAGCCTGATCGGCTTGTTGGGATAGCCGCCCTGCGCAACGACCGGCGATGCACTGGTGGCGAGCGCGACGGCTGCGCACAGGGCGGGTGCGAGTGACGCCGCGCGATGGCGAATGCGAGTGAAGAACGACATGACAATACTCCTTCGGTTTGAACGAGTGCGGTCTAGCAAGAGCCGGGCCGGGATGACTCAAGTTGAATATAGGACACAAGTGTCCCACAAGATCTAGATGTCCATCAAGCTGAAGCTGCTGCGCGTGCAGGCAGGAATGACTCTCGAGACCCTGGCCCGGGCCGCCGACCTCACGCGCAGCTACGTGTCCAAGGTCGAACGTGGTGCCTCGACGCCCTCGATCGGCGTGGCGCTGAAACTGGCCAAGGCACTCGGGGTGCCGGTCGAGGAACTGTTCGGCGAACCTTCGGACAGTGACCCGGTCACCATCACCCGCGCACGCATGGCGCTCGCTCGCAATCCTGCGCATGGCGAGCCGCGCGTGGTGGCGGGCACCGCGCCAGGACATCGCATGCTGGCCTTCGTCCTGCAGCCCGGCAAGGGACGCGAGCGGGGCCATCCGATGAGCCACCACGAAGGTGAAGAGATCATCTACGTACTCAAGGGCGCGATCACACTGCAACTGGCCGACCGCAGCGAAGCTCTCGAAGCGGGCGACTGCGCACATTTCAATTCGGCCGTGCCGCACAAAATCACGAGTCGTGGCGATGAACCGGCCGAGGTGCTGCTGGTGATCGCCGCGTGAGACCGGCAACGCCTCAGTCAGAGACGTTGACGGTGTTGCGCCGTAGGCTTTCGGTGTGTCACCTAGGCAGGAAGCGGCCGCTCAAGCGGCCAGTCTTGCCATCTCTTCGGGACTCTCGATCACGAGCATCAGCGACGGCTGCTTCACGCCAAGAAGGTGATTCACAGCGTAGGTCATCCCCATGTTCGCAGCACCGATGCGCGAAGCCGTCCGAAGTTGTGAAGGATCCGGACTGAGACGAGTCGTGGCCTTTCCTTCTTCAACCAAAAATACGTTGTAGGTCCAGCACCATTGATGCTGGATATAGGTGCAGCGCACGCGAATGCGATGCTGCATGAAGTCGGCTTCGGCCACCAAGTCGTCGCCCAACTCGACCATGCATAGGTTCTGAACTGCTGAATTCACCCGGCTTCCTTTGTGTAATGCCGAAGTATTCACATGAACGCTGGCAAAAGGCTCCGGTTTTCATCCGTCTTCGCTGAAAGATGTGCGTTACCGTGACTCCTTCACGAAATTGGATGGGTCTTGTAGGAGCACGTCGATTGCCCGTGAAGAGTCGATGTCAGCTCGATGGTCGCTTCAAATCGTCAATTCAAATCCCTGCGGTCGTTCAAGTGGGCTTGCTCAAAATTGCTGGTAGGCATGTGGTGCAACGCGATGCTAAAAACGGTTTGCGCGCGAGCGCATTTCGCAAGTCAACGCCGCGACGACATCCGGCAAACGAAGCTGAGGCCGTTGTCGACGCGCTGGATGTCGGGGATGGCCGCCGATGCGCACATCAAGAGGACGGCGACTGACCGTAGTACCTGCGGTCAGGGCAGCAAGTCGACCCATGCTGCATCGACGCCCAACGGATGCTCGTCGCAATTCTGTTCTGCCGGTGCGCCGCCTCGGTCGACGACAAGGAAATCACATGACACATCAAGCGCGATCAGCGGATGATGCCAAATGCCGCGCGCATAGTTGATGCCTTGACCACCTTCGGCACGGAAGCAGCGCAGTGCCGAGGTATCCGGCGCCGCGCCATGCGGCATGCCAGGCGCCACAACCACCAAGTAGGCGCGCGCGGAAAGGGGCATGAAGGCTTGGCTGCCCAACGGATGGCGCTCCAGCAGAATCAGCTGCATCGGCAGCACGCGCGGTCTGGCCTTGAAGATGCTGACGATGGCCCGGCCGCCCGACGGACCGACGTCGACCGTCGCCAGCTCGTGAAAACGCTCGGCATATCCGTCGTTGATGGTGAAGTGACGGACGGTGTCGGAGGCTTCGATCACTTCGCCGAAGAGACGGAAAGCATCGGCCGTCAACGGTTCGACGGAAAGATGGCGCGGTGGACGATTCATGCGCTTCAGCAATCCGCTTCGAGCAGGTCGGCAACGGGCGGGCGGCCGGCAGTGGGGCCTGTCCTGATTCTGCTCGCGGACTTTCCGGCCGTCCGACGTTTCGAGCGCTTGCTGAAAGCCAGCCCGACCGCCAAGGCTTGGGCGAGCGACATGGCCGAGGTGAGCGATCGGAAGCCGAGCAGCTTGGCGTCATTCACCTCCAGCACCACGTCCGCGTCGGTGGCGACCGGGCTCAAAAAGGCGTCGGTGATGGCCAGCCGCCGGGCGCCGAGCGCCTTTACCTGCTCGCAGACCTGCAGCGTGTCGGCTGCATAAGGCGGGAAGCTGATGGCGATCAGCAGATCGGCCGGTCCGGCGATGCTGGCCTGCTCGGCGATAGCCCCACCCACCCCGGAGATCTGCAACGCGGGTCGCCCTACGCGGTTCAATGCATAGGCGAGGTAGGCAGCCACGGCGTACGAACGGCGCAGACCGATCACATGGACGAGGCGGGCGTCCTCGATGGCCCGGATCGCCTCGCGCAGCGGCAGGCTCGCAGCGTCGTCCTGCAGATGCTCCAGCGAGACGATGTTGGCGCGGCTGAAAGCGCGCAGCACTTCGACCGGGTCCTCCGGCTTATCGAGCGCCTGTTCTCCGCCGTAGTGGCGGATGCGCTCCCGGAAGGTCGGCTTGACCGCATGTTGCAGGGGTTCTCGCAGGAAGCGCTGCAGGTCCGAGTAGCCGCCGAAGCCGAGCGCCTGCGCCATGCGGACGAAGGCCGCTGGCGCGATGTGCGCCATCCCCGCGACCACCGCCACCGGATTCAGTGCGATGTCGTTGGGATGTTCAAGCACGTAACGCGCAGCATCGCGCGTGCGTGGCGTGAGGCGCTCGCTCTCGCGCGCGATGAGTTCGCGCAGACTTTCGGCCTCGCCCGGCAGATGGGCGGACGGTATCAAGGTCATATCGCCTATTGTCCTTCGTACCGCGCCTAGAACGCCCGCACCTCGCCGCGCGGCACGAAGCGGCCCATGCCCTCGCGGCCGAGCCATTCGGCACCGTCCACGATCAGCTGTCCGCGCAGGAACACCTTCTCGACCCGGCCTCGCAGCGTGCGGCCTTCGAGCAGCGTGTAGTCGCAGTTACCGTGCAGGTGGCGCGCATGGACGGTCTGCGTCGCCAGCGGGTCGAACAGCACCACGTCGGCGTCGCTGCCGACCGCGATGGTGCCCTTGCGCGGGAACAGGCCAAAGAGTTTCGCGGGCGTGGTGGAGGTGAGCTCGACGAAGCGGTTGAGCGACAGCTTGCCTTGCGTCACGCCGATGTCGAACAGGCTCACCAGCCGCGTCTCGATGCCCGGCGCGCCGTTGGGAATCAGCGAGAAGTCGTCCTTGCCGCGCATCTTTTGCATGCGATAGCCGAGGTGGCCTTCCTTCATGCAGAACGGGCAGTGGTCGGTAGCGATGACCTGCAGGTCGTCGTAGCGCAGCGCGCGCCACAGGTGTTTCTGGTCGTCAGGCTTGCGCAGCGGCGGCGTCATGACGTAGCGGGCCACGTCGACGTCGTCGGTGTCGTAGACCGAATCGTCGAACAGCAGGTAGTGCGGACAGGTCTCGGCAAAGACCGGAATGCCCTCGGCCCGCGCGGTCACGATGTGCTTGAGCGCCTCATTGCTCGACACGTGCACGAAGTAGATCGGTGCGTTCGCGAGCTCGGCCAGGCGGATGCCGCGGTGCGTCGCTTCGCCTTCCATGATCGCCGGCCGCGTGAGCGCGTGATAGCGCGGCGAGGTGTGACCGGCCTCCAGCGCCTCCTTGATGAGCAGGTCGATCACGGTGCCGTTCTCCGCGTGCAGCGCGACCATGCCGCCCTCGGCGCCGACCTGGCGCAGCATGCGAAAGATCGACGCGTCGTCGGCCATCATCACGCCCGGATAGGCCATGAACATCTTGAAGCTGGTTACGCCCTCGTGCCGCATGGCGAAGCGCACGTCCTGGAGGACCTGCTCGTCGACCCGGGTCACGATCACGTGCAGGCTGTAGTCGACCGCCACCTGCGATTCGGCGCTACGCTGCGCGCGCGCGATCGCGCCGAGCGGCGAATCGGTGGCCGTCTGCAGCGCGAAGTCGACGATGGTCGTCGTGCCGCCGAACGCCGCGGCGCGGGTGCCGCTCGCGAAGGTGTCGCAGGTCACGGTCGGGCCGATGACGTTCTCGAGGTGCACGTGCGTGTCGACACCGCCCGGCAGCACGTACAGGCCGGCCGCGTCCACCACGGCCGTGTCCTCGCCGACCTGGATGTCGCGGCCGATGGTGTGGATCAGACCGTCCTGTAGCAGCACGTCGGCGCTGTAGTCGTCGGTGGCGGTGATGATCCGGCCGTTGCGGATCAGCGTGCGCGCGACGCTCATGGAACGATCTCGTCGAGGTGGGCCACGAGCCTGTCGATCTCCTCGAGCGTGTTGTAGTGCGCGATCGACACCCGCACGACGCCGCCGAGCGCCTGCAGCCCGAGGGCCTCGATCAGCCGGCGTGCATAGAAATCGCCGAAGCGGATGCCGATGCCGAAACCGTCCATGTGCCGCACGACCGACTCGGACATCGTCCCGGCGACCGTGAAGCTGATCGTCGGCACGCGGCCGCCGGCGGTGGCCGAATCCATGCCGACGATGCGCACGGACCGTCTGCTGCGCAGGTAGCCCAGCAGCCGCTCGGCCATCGCGTCCTCGTGCCGCTCGAACGCATCGAAGGCCGCCTGCATCCGCTGCCGCTGCGAGCCGGTCGCGCCCAGCGATTCGCCGACCTGCGCCAGGTACTCGTTGATGCCGATGCAGCCGTACGACAGCTCGTAGTTGACGTTGCCGGGCTGCAGCTTGTAGGGGACGACGTCCGCGCCAATGAAGTAGTGGTTCAGGCTCGGCAGCGAGAGGAGCAGGTCGCGGCGCACCCACAGCACGGCGTAGTGCGGCCCGAAGACCTTGTAGAAGCTGAACACGTACATGTCGGCGCCGCTGGCCTGCACGTCGACCAGCCGGTGCGGCGCGTAGGCCACCGCGTCGACGCACAGGCGGGCGCCCGCCGCATGCGCGCGCCGCGCAACCTCGGCGACCGGGTTGACGGTGCCCAGGATGTTCGACGCGTGCGTCATCGCGACCCAGCGGGTGCGCGGCGACAGCAATCCATCGAGCCGGTCGAGGTCGAGCGCCAGCGTCTCGGTGTCGACCTCCCAGACCTTCAGCACGGCGCCCGCAGCCTGCAGCCGCGTCCAGCAGCCGATGTTTGCCTCGTGGTCGGTGTCGGTCACGACCACCTCGTCGCCGGGCCGCACGGTGGGCAGGATGGCGCTCACCAGGTTGAACATCAGCGCCGTGGTCGAGCCGCCCATCACCACTTCGTCGTCCTGCGGGGCGTTGATGAGCCGCGCCACCGACTGCCGCGCTTCGAGCACCTTGCGGCCCGCTTCCTGCGACTGCGCGTAGCTCGCGCCGAGCTGCACGCTGCTGGTGAGCATGTAGTCGGCGACCCGGTCCGCGACCCTGCGCAAGACCTGGGAGCCGCCGGCGTTGTCGAGGTAGACGCAGTCGTTCGAGAGGGCCGGAAATTCGGCCCGGATGGAAGTGAGGTCCAGCATGTGTACGTCGTTCGAGGTGGAAGGAAGGCGAGGCCGTTCAGGCCAGCCGCCGGCGACGGCGCGATTCGAAAACCGCGACCAGCTGCACCAGCGGCAACAGCAGCGCCAGGTACAGCAGCGCGGCGCCGATCAGCGGCGTTGGGTTGGCCGCCAGCGCCTGCGCCTGGGTCGCCTGCTTGAGCAAGTCGGGCAGCGCCACGACCGAAGCGAGCGCGGTGTCCTTGAGCACGTTGATGCAGTTGCTAGTCAGCGGCGGCACCACGATACGCAGTGCCTGCGGCAGCACGATGTCGCGCATCGACTGCGCGAAGGTCAGCCCCATTGCGTTGGCCGCGTCGAACTGGCCCCTCGGCACGGCCTCGATGCCGGCACGCATGATCTCGGCGGTATAGGCGCACGACACCATGGTCAGCGTCACGGCCGCGGCGGTGAACGACGTTAGGCGGATGCCCACGAAAGGCAGCGCGTAGTAGACAAGCACCAGCAGCACCAGGAGCGGAATCGACCGCAGCACATCGATGTAGACGCGCGTGAGCAGGCGCAGCCAGCGCGGCCCGAACAGGCGCACCAGCGCCAGCGCAAGGCCACCGACGAAGCCCGCGACGATGCTGACCAGCCCGAGCAGAATGGTGGTCCACAGACCGAGCAGCAGGAGCGGAAGTGCGTCCTTGAAGACCGCCCAGTTGAAGAAGGTGTCGACCAGGTTCATGGTGCGCGTCGGGTCGGGCCGCCGTGGCTGCGGGCGGCCGCGTCAGGGCTTGGGCGCATCCATCGCCACGACGCTCGACGACGATTCGGGCGGCACGGTGCCAAACCACTTCTTGTGCGTCGCCGCGACAAAGCCTTCATTCTTGAGCGTCGTGAGCATGGCGTTGATCCGTGCCGCGTCGGGAAAGGTTTTGGCATACATGAACGAGTAGCGCTCGTTGGTCGGAATGCGTGCCGCGACCCGGTACTGCGGCTTGTCCTTGATGTAGTACTCGACCGCCGGAATGTCGCTGATGTAGCCGTCGATGCGACCGGAGGCCAAGTCGAGCATGGCCGGCGCGAGGCCTTCGTAGCGCGAGATGTTGGCGATCCTGTACTTGGCGGTGTTGGCCGTAGCGTAGATGTCGCCGGTCGAAGCGGTGTCCACGCCCACCGTCTTGCCCGAAAGATCTTCCAGCTTGTCGATCCGGGTCGCCTTGAGCACTGTCAGCGACTGGTCGCTGTCGTAGTACGGCTGGGCGAACGCCAGTGATTCGAGCCGCTTGGGCGTGATGGTGATCGAGGAGATGGCGATCTGGATGCGCCCGGACTGCACGGCCGGGAACAGGCCGTTGAACGGGATGTTCTCGATCGCGACCGTCTTGCCGGCGCGCTTGGCGACTTCGTTGATCAGGTCGATCTCGAAGCCCACGAACTTGCCTGATGCGTCCTGGAATTCCCAAGGCACGTTGCCGATGTTCGCGCCGACCACCCAGTCGGCCGCGGCGGCGGGTGCAGCGGCGGCGGCGAAGCCGGCCATCGCGACGAGGTGGGCGACAAGGGTTCTGCGATTCATTGCATCGACTCTCTCCGGCAGTGCCAGTGTGTGGGGCGCGGCCCAGTGCCGCGAGGAAGCAGGCAAGATAGCAGTCTGAATCAGACAAGTCAAAAATATAATTAATGAATCAAATGCTCCGCACCGGGATGGTTCGCCGGTGCACCGGCACGGCGCATCGGCCACCAGAACGGCGCAGTAGTGGCCGGGACAGACAGAACGAGGCAGTGCGGGAGCAGATGCGCACGATCAGCCGGGGCCATCGCTCGCGGCTGCGATGAGCGGCACCAGGACATCGCTGATCGGCGTTGGTATGCCGTGAAGTCGGCCGCGACGCGCAACGACACCGTTGCGAATTTCCCATTCCAGTGGCCTCCCGGCTTCCCGATCCGTCAGGATGGAGGTACTCATATCGACAGGAGATGCTTGGAACCTATCGAGGATTTCCTGGGGCACTTCGTCGCCGAGCTCAGCGCCCTCGGCGCGAGCCACGGCCAGGCATTCCTGCAGGTAGGCAATGGTGAGCTTGGCGATGTCCGTCCGAGCGAACATGCCCGAGCGTCGATGCGTGAGCACCATGAGTCCAGCCGCCGCGTTCTGCAGCAGCTTTCGCCACGCGACGGATTTGAAGTCTTTTGCCAACTCGACGGAGCACCGAGTGCCTTGCAGCGCCTCGGCCACCACGCGCGCCGCCAACGTGTCTGGAAGGCTGAGGCGCGCATCGCCACGCAAGCGCACTGAGCCATCGGATTGCGCTTGTGCAGGAAACCACACGACCGCGGGAACAAGCTTGCCTCGTGGGAAATGCGGACTTACGTTGTCCAGCTGTTCGATCCCATTCTGCAGAACGCACAGGACTGTCTCTGGACCGCCCAAGGCCGCAAGCCATACTGCCGCTGCATCGATCTGCGTCGCCTTGACGGCAAGAAAAACGAGATCGACCGTGCGAGCGATCTGCGCAGGATCCGTTCGGACAGGCCCGGGCACGGTGACGATTCGATCGCCATCCTCCAATGTGAGGTGATCACGGGGGGTACGGCCACACAGCAGCGGGGTTCGGCCGACTTCGTGAAGTGCCGCCGCAACCGTGGTGCCGATGGCACCCGGGCCCACGACGGCGATGGTTGCCTTGCCATGCGTATTCATCAGACTCCTCTGACTTCGATGCGAAACATCTGCTCAAACGGAAATAGTGCTTGCAAATTTGCCAAGCGCCATTCTTAGGATGTCACGCTCCGTGTTGATCCGACGCAGTTCTTGCTGAAGCCGCGCGACCTCAGAATCCGGCCCGTTGGCAGTGCATTGTTGCGCCTGCGTGTCCATCGCACCATCGTGCTCCCGGCTGACCTGCCGACGCATGACGCTCTGCTTGTAGACACGATCTTGGAAAGAAGTCTGGCTTGGGGTGGTCGAACGGCATCGGCTATGTCCGCGAACTTCACTCTGGCTGGATTTTTCCAACACGGATTAATTCGGTCCACTTGGACACTTCCTGCACCCATCGCACGGGGAAACGGCGATTCGTCCGAATGCATTCCCGAAATCACTACGCGCCGCTCGCTGACCCTGGGAGCTTGCCGGATCGGTCATGCAGGCGGTTCGGGCAGGCCGTATGCTCGGAACCAGATTCCATTGCATACAGTGTGTGAACAAACCATATGAGATCCAAGGCCGTCCTCTCAGTTGACCCATTGCCGACA
>JAKONL010000548.1 GCA_022701965.1 Burkholderiaceae bacterium
GACCTGCACGCGTGGCTGATCGACAACGCCTGAGCGCCGTCGCGAAGTCCGCTGGCATACTGGCCGCGGCCCCCACAGGACCCCATCCATGACCGACCCGACCCGCACGGAACCCCAGGGATTCGAACCCTTCGAGCGTCCCGCAACCCGACCCGAATCCATGTCCAAGACCGACCCCACCTCGCAATCCGGCTGGGAGCGCGCGACGCTCGAGAAGCTGGCCTTCGCGTCCCTGCGCGAGCAGAAGGCCACCCGCCGCTGGAAGACCTTCGTGCGGCTGGGCTGGCTCGCCTTCTTCATCTTCCTGGTGTGGCTGGGCATGTCGCGCGCCAACACGGCGTCGACCACGACAAGCCCACATACCGCCGTGGTCGAGATCAAGGGCGAGATCGCCAACGGCGCCGACGCCAGCGCCGAGTTCGTCGTCGCGGCCATGAAAACGGCGTTCGAGGATACGGGCGCCAAGGGGGTGATCCTGCTGATCAACTCGCCCGGCGGCAGTCCGGTGCAGGCCGGCATCATCTACGACGAGATCCGGCGGTTGCGGGCCAAGCACGACAAGCCCGTCTATGCCGTGGTCGAGGAAACCTGCGCGTCGGCGGCCTACTACATCGCCTCGGCCACCGACAGCATCTACGTCGACAAGGCCAGCATCGTCGGCAGCATCGGCGTGCTGATGGACGGCTTCGGCTTCACCGGCACGATGGAGAAGCTCGGCGTGGAGCGGCGGCTCATCATCTCGGGCGAGAACAAGGGATTCCTCGATCCCTTCAGCCCCATGAACGACGCCCAGCGCGCCCATGCGCAACAGATGATCGACCAGATCCACGCGCAGTTCATCGACGTGGTGAAGAAGGGCCGCGGCGATCGCCTGAAGCTCGATACGCCCGGCCTCTTCAGCGGCCTCTTCTGGAGCGGCCAGCAGGCGGTGGGCTACGGTCTCGCCGACCAGCTGGGCAACGTCGACTTCGTGGCGCGCGAGGTCGTCAAGGCCGAGGAGGTCATCGACTACACCCGCCGCGACAACGTGGCCGAGAAGCTGGCGAAGAAATTCGGCGCCGCGATGGGCGACGCGTCGGTCCGGGCGATGCGCGCGGTGCCGGCGATCCGCTGACGGCAACGGGCGGCAGGCATCGGCGTCAGGCCGGGTTCGCGGGTCGGGGATCGGCCTGTCCCGCGGCGGCCGCAAGCGCCAGCGCGAAGGCGACGACCACGCAGAGCGCCGTCGTCAGCGAACTCACCCGGGCGAGAAAGCCGATCATCGGCGGTCCCGCCATGAAGCCGAGATACGCTGCCGCCGAGACCGAGGCGATGCCGCGCGCCGGTTCGATGCCCGGCACCTGCGCCGAGGCGGCGAACAGGATCGGCACCACGTTGGCGAATCCGACACCCACGCCGGCGAATCCGGCGAGCGCGATCCACGGCGTCGACGTGAACAGCACCAGCGCCATCGCGGCGGCGGCCAGCAGCGCGCTGCCGCGGACCAGGGTCGACGGTCTGAAGCGCGCGCGCAGCGCGTCGCCGCCGAAGCGCGTGGCGGCCATCGCCGCCGAGAAGCTGCCGTAGGCCAGCGCCGCCTGCTGCTGCGGGCTGCCGAGTTCCTGCTGCAGGTAGAGAACGCTCCAGTCGTAGATCGCGCCTTCGGCGATCAGTCCCAGCGCCGCGAGCACGCCGAGTACCGCGAGCGCCCCACGCGGCAGGCGGAAGCCATCGTTCCTGTCGGGCGAGGAGGTCGCGGTGACCGAACCCGGCAGCATGTGCGCCGCGGCGAACGCGATCGCCAGCGCCAGGATCGCGGCGACGAGCAGCAGGTGCCGCTGCGGCGAGAGTCCCGCGGCGAGCGCGGCCCCGCCGGTGAGCGCCCCGGCCATGCCGCCCAGGCTGAACATGCCGTGCATGCCGCTCATGAGGGGCCGGCCGCTGCGGCTCTCCAGTGCGGCCGCCTCGGTGTTGATCGCGACGTCGAACACGCTGGTGACGACGCCGAAAAGCGCCAGCAGCACGAGCAGCGCCGCGTACCCCGGCATGGCGATCAGCCCGGCCAGGAGAAGCGCGTAGACGATGCCGCACACCCGGGTCACGGCGCGCGCGCCGTGGCGACCGATCAGCCCGCCGGCCCTGGAAACGCCCAGCAGCGCGCCGAGGCCGGCCGCGAGCATCGCGAAGCCGAGCTGCGCTTCGTCGACGCCGTAGTGCGCCTTCACGGTCGGGATGTGCACGCCCCAGGTCGCGAAGATGAAGCCCGAGGAGAAGAACTGCGCCCGCGTGGCCCAGCGCATGCCGGCGGTGACAGCCGTGTCGAAAGGGGCTCCCACGTTCATCGTCCGATCGCGAAAACCGCCGGCAGCCGCTCTTCGGCCGAATACGGCGCTGCGCGCCAGGCCTTGACGCTGTCGCTGCGGATGCTGGCGCCGGCGAGCGTCAGGCCGCGCGCGACCGCGAGCCGCGTGTGGTGCTGAAGCGTCTGCGTGAGCGCCTGCAGCAAGGCGGCGTTGCGATAGGGCGTTTCGATGAACAGCTGCGTCTGGCCCGTGCGAAGGGCCAGCGCCTCGAGTTCGCGGATGCGCTGGGTGCGCGCGTCCGGATCGGTCGGCAGATAGCCGACGAACGCGAAGTTCTGGCCGTTCAGGCCGCTCGCGGCCAGCGCCAGCAACAGCGAGACCGGGCCGGTCAGCGGCACGACCTCGATGCCCAGCGCATGCGCGGCGCGCACCACCGACGATCCGGGATCGGCGACGGCGGGCATCCCGGCCTCGCTCAGCAGGCCGATGTCGTGACCGGCCAGCGCCGGCGCGAGCATCGGCTTCGCGTCGAATCCGCCGGCATGGTCGCCCTTCTTGTGGACCTCGCGTGGCAGTTCGTCGATCCGCTGGGACTGCAGCGGCGCGGCCAGGGGGGCTACGGCGTCGATGCGTTTGAGGTAGGCGCGTGCGGATTTCGCGTTCTCGCAGATCCAGTGCGTGATGCCGGCGGCGGCCTGCAGCGTGCCCAGGGGCAGCGCGTCCTGCAGCGGCGCCTGCGTGTCGCAGCCGAAATCGAGCGGTGCGGGAACCAGGTGGAGCTTGCCCTTGGCGACCGTCACAGCAGTTCGATCCCCGCTGCGCGCAGCATCCGGCAGGTGCGGATCAGCGGCAGGCCGACCAGTGCCGTGGGGTCGTCGCTGTCGATGGTCTCGAGCAGGGCGATGCCCAGGCCCTCGCTCTTGGCGCTGCCCGCGCAGTCGTAAGGCGTCTCCGCACGCAGGTAGGCATCGATGGCCGCGTCGCTGAGCGCACGGAAGACGACCCGCACCGGAGCGACATCGTGCTGGACGAAGCCGCCGTCGGTGCAGACGACCGCCACCGCCGTCTGGAAGACCAGTGTCCGGCCGCGCATGCGCTGCAGCTGGGCCGTGGCACGCGCATGGTCGCCCGGCTTGCCCAGCGGTTCGCCGTCGAGGTCGGCCACCTGGTCCGAACCGATCACGACCGCTTCAGGAAAACGCGCGGCCACGGTGTGGGCCTTCGACAGCGCCAGTCGCCGGGCGAGCGCCTCGGGCGTCTCGCCGGGCAGCGGCGTTTCGTCGACCTCGGGCGAATGCACGTCGAAGGGCAGCCGCAGGCGTTGAAGCAGTTCGCGGCGATAGCGCGATGTCGAGGCGAGGATCAGGGGGCGTTGCATGGGCAGGGATTGTGCGCGAGCGGTTTAGACTGGCCCGGATGAAACGAGAATCCGCCCCCATCCGCCTCGACGTGATCGACTTCGCCGAGACCGCTTCGTCGCGAGCCGGCGTCGAATCGACCGCGAACTATCCGCGCCTGGCGGCCGAACTGGCGCCGCAGCCTGCCGATGCCGGCGATGCCGGCGACGAGCCCGCGGTGGCGTGGCATGCCGACGGCGAGCGGCGTGCCGGAGGCGACGGCAGCCCCGCGCCCTGGCTCCATGTACGTGCCCGAGCCGACGTATCGCTCGTCTGCCAGCGCTGCCTGACGCCGGTCGCGTCGACCCTGGTCGTCGACCGCTGGTTCCGCTTCGCCGCCGACGAAGCCACTGCCGAAGCCGAGGACGAGGTTTCGGAGGAGGACGTGCTCGTGGTCGCGCGCGACTTCGACCTTCACGGGCTGATCGAGGACGAGCTGCTGATGGAGATACCGATCACGCCGCGCCACGACGTCTGCCCGGTCGAGGTCCGCCTTTCGGCCGTGGACGCGGCCTACGAGGAGGGCGACAACGTTCCGGTCAATCCGTTCGCCGTGCTGGGCAACCTGCGTCCGCGCAAAGCGGATTAGCGCGATTGGCGCCCCTGTGCGGGCCGCGCTATAATCGCAGGCTTCGCGCGCGCCGCCGTCGACGTCGCGGTCCTCACCGACCCGAGCCATCGATGCCGCCCCGCATGCCCGCAAACCCAACCGCACATTCCAGGAGCCATCATGGCCGTCCAGCAAAACAAGAAGTCGCCTTCCAAGCGCGGCATGCACCGTTCGCACAACGCACTGGTCGTTCCCGGCATCGCCGTCGAACCGACCACCGGCGAGATCCATCTGCGTCATCACATCAGCCCGACCGGTTTCTATCGCGGCCGCAAGGTTCTGAAGACCAAGTCCGAATCCTGATCACCGCACTCAAGGCTCAGGCCCGAAGCTACCTTTGCCGTAGCGTCGGGCCTTTGTTTTGATGGATACGACCACTTCTTCTTCCTCCCCCGCTGCTCCTGCTTCCTCGGCGATCACGCTCGCCGTCGATTGCATGGGTGGCGATCACGGTCCCGGCGTCACGCTGGCGGCCTGCCGCGCGTTTCTCGCCCGGCACCCCGAGGCCTCGCTGTTGCTGGTCGGTCTGCCGGCGGCGCTCGGCGGTCTGGTGCATCCCCGGGCCCGCATCGTCGCGGCGACGGAAGTCGTCGGCATGGACGACTCGCTCGAGGTGGCATTGCGCAAGAAGAAGGATTCTTCGATGCGTGTCGCGATCCAGCAGGTCAAGGATGGTGCGGCCCAGGCGGCGGTCTCGGCCGGCAACACCGGCGCCCTGATGGCGATCGCCCGCTATCTCCTCAAGACGCTCGACGGCATCGATCGCCCCGCGATCGCGCCGCAGTTGCCCAATCGCAAGGGCGGCGCGACCACGGTGCTCGATCTCGGCGCCAACGTCGATTGCGACGCGGAAGACCTGCTGCAGTTCGCCGTGCTCGGGTCGGCGCTCGTCTCGGCGCTGACCGGGAACGAGTCCCCCTCCGTCGGGCTGCTGAACGTCGGCGAGGAAGCCATCAAGGGCAGCGAGACCATCAAGAAGGCCAGCGTGCTGCTGCGGGCCGCGGCCAGTTCGCGCGACCTCAACTTCTACGGCAACGTCGAGGGCAACGACATCTTCAAGGGCACGACCGACATCGTCGTGTGCGACGGCTTCGTCGGCAACGTGACGCTCAAGGCGAGCGAAGGCGTGGCTTCGATGATCGTCGAGTTCCTCCGGATCGAATATTCGAGCGGACTGTTCAGCAAGTTCGCGGCGCTGGTTTCGTATCCGGTTCTCAAAGCGCTCAAGAAGCGTCTCGACCATCGGCGCTACAACGGCGCGGCCCTGCTCGGACTGCGCGGCCTGGTCTTCAAGAGTCACGGGTCGGCCGACGAGGTCGCGTTCGGCTACGCCCTCGATCGCGCTTATGATGCCGCTCGCAACAACCTGCTCGACCGTGTTCGGGCCCGCATTGCCCGCGCCGCGCCGCTCCTCCAGCGTGCCGATGCGCCAGTGCCGGCTGCGACGGCACCGGCACTCCACGCTTGATGACCCCTTTCTCCCGCATCACCGGTACCGGCAGCTACCTCCCGCCGCGTCGAGTCTCCAACGACGACCTGGCCCGCGACTTGGCCGCGCGAGGCATCGAGACCTCCGATCAATGGATCGTCGAGCGTACCGGGATCCGGGCTCGCCACTTCGCCGAGCCGCACGTCACGAGCAGCGACCTCGCGCTGGAAGCGTGCAGGCACGCGCTGGAAGCCGCCGGCCGGTCGGCCTCCGATGTCGACCTGATCATCGTCGCCACGTCGACTCCCGACATGGTCTTTCCGTCGTCCGCGGCGATTCTCCAGAACAAGCTCGGCATCGCGGGCTGCCCCGCGTTCGACGTCCAGGCGGTCTGCAGCGGCTTCATCTATGCGCTCACGGTCGCCGATGCCATGATCCGCACGGGCACTGCGCGCTGTGCGCTCGTGGTCGGCGCCGAGGTTTTCTCCCGCATCCTCGACTTCGACGACCGCACTACCTGCGTGCTCTTCGGCGACGGAGCCGGTGCCGTGGTGCTCGAGGCGAGCGACGAGCCCGGCATCCTCGCGAGCGACCTGCATGCGGACGGAAAGTACGTGGGCATCCTGTGCGTGCCGGGCAGCGTCTCGGGCGGGCAGGTGTTCGGCACGCCGCTGCTGCGCATGGACGGGCAGGCGGTCTTCAAGCTGGCCGTGCGCGTGCTCGAGGAAGCCGCGCTCGCGACGCTCGAGAAAGCGGGCAAGACCACCGCCGACATCGACTGGCTGATTCCCCACCAGGCCAATCTGCGGATCATGCAGGGCACGGCGCGCAAGCTGAAGCTGGCGCCGGAAAAGCTCGTCGTCACGGTGCACGATCACGGCAACACCTCCGCGGCGTCGATCCCTCTGGCGCTGGACGTCGCCGTCCGTGCCGGACAGGTGAAGAAGGGCGATACGGTCATGCTCGAGGGTGTCGGCGGCGGTTTCACCTGGGGTGCGGTGCTGCTGACGCTGTGACGCCACGGCGCGCCGCGTCGGTGCGTGGAGCGGTCGAAATCAATACAGAAAAACAGTCGTAGAGACACTCATGAAATCCTTTGCTTTCGTCTTTCCTGGCCAGGGGTCGCAGGCCGTCGGCATGCTCGACGCCTGGGCCGGCCATCCGGCCGTCGTCGAGACGTTGCGCGAAGCGTCGGACGCCCTCGGCGAGAACATTGCCGCACTCATCGGCAACGGGCCCAAGGAAGCGCTCGCGCTCACGACCAACACCCAGCCCGTGATGCTCGTGGCCGGCGTTGCGGCATGGCGCGCCTGGCTGGCCGAGGGCGGAGCGCTGCCGTCGGTGGTCGCGGGCCATTCGCTCGGCGAATATTCGGCGCTGGTCGCGGCAGGCGTATTGACGCTCGCCCAGGCCGCACCACTGGTTCGCTTTCGGGCGCAGGCCATGCAGCAGGCCGTGCCCGTCGGCGTCGGTGCGATGGCGGCGGTGATGGGAATGGACGCGGACAGGGTCCGTGCCGGCTGCGCCGAGGCGACCTCGAGCTTCGGTCCCGGCAGCGCCGAGATCGTCGAAGCCGTGAACTTCAACGATCCGTCGCAGACCGTCATCGCCGGCAGCAAGGCTGCGGTCGACAAGGCCTGCGAAGTACTGAAGGCCGCAGGCGCGAAGCGGGCACTGCTGCTGCCGGTCTCCGCGCCGTTCCATTCGAGCCTCATGCGTCCTGCCGCGGACGCCTTGCGCGGCCAGCTGGCTTCGGTCGACTTCGCCCCGCCCCGCATTCCGGTGCTCAACAACATCGACGTCGCGGTCGAGACCGATGCCGAACGCATTCGCGACGCGCTGGTGCGGCAGGCCGCGGGACCGGTCCGCTGGGTCGAATCGGTGCAGGCACTCAAGGCGCGCGGCGTCGAGGCCATCGTCGAATGCGGCCCCGGCCGCATCCTGGCCGGCATGGTCAAGCGCATCGCGCCCGAGCTCGCCACCGGCGTCGTCTACGATCCGGCGACACTCGCCGAAACCCGGCAACTCCTGAGCAACCGATGAGCAGCAATACCCCATTCGAAGGCCAGATCGCACTGGTCACCGGCGCATCGCGCGGCATCGGCGCGGCGATTGCGCTGGAGCTTGCCAGGCACGGACTGACGGTGATCGGCACCGGCACGACGCCCGAGAGCGCGCAGAAGATCGCGACTTCGCTCGGTGCCCATGGCGTGCAGGGGCGGGCACTCGACGTCAACGACGGCGCGGCGCTGGACGCACTCGTCGACGAGATCGTGGCGACCTACGGCGGCCTGCATGTGCTCGTCAACAACGCCGGCATCACGCGCGACATGCTCGCCATGCGCCTGAAGGACGCCGACTGGGATTCGGTGCTCGACACCAACCTCAAGGCGGTGTTCCGCCTGTCGCGCGCCGCGATCCGTCCGATGATGAAGCAGCGCTACGGCCGCATCATCAGCATCACCAGCGTCGTCGGCGCGGCGGGCAATGCGGGCCAGGCCAACTACGCGGCGGCCAAGGCTGGCGTGGCCGGACTCACGCGCGCTCTGGCGCGCGAGCTCGGCAGCCGCAACATCACCGTGAACTGCGTCGCGCCCGGTTTCATCGAGACCGACATGACGTCCAAGCTGCCCCAAGCGCAGCAGCAGGCGCTGCTGACACAGATTCCCCTGGGCCATCTCGGCAAGCCGGCGGACATCGCCCATGCCGTGGCCTATCTCGCGTCCCCGCAGGCCGCCTATGTGACGGGGCAGGAACTGCACGTCAACGGCGGCATGCACATGTGAGGTGCGGACGCAATCCGCACCGTTCCGGCCACCGTGGAAATAGCCACGGATGAGCCAGCTAAAATCCACCGATTCTTTACAACCCTTAAAGGGATTCAAATGAGCGATATCGAAGTACGTGTCAAAAAAATCATCGCCGAGCAGCTCGGCGTGGAAGAGTCGCAGGTCACCAATGAAAAGGCCTTCGTGGCCGATCTGGGTGCCGACTCGCTCGACACGGTCGAACTCGTGATGGCGCTCGAAGACGAGTTCGGCATCGAGATTCCGGACGAAGATGCAGAGAAGATCACCACGGTGCAGAACGCCGTCGACTACGCCACCAAGAATCAAAAGGCCTGATCGGCCTGCGGCGCGGCGTTTCGACCCGCGCTCGCCAGAGGTCCGAGATCGCGGTGTTGTCCCAGAAAGGT
>JAKONL010000388.1 GCA_022701965.1 Burkholderiaceae bacterium
AAGGGCTGCTCCTGCAGGAACCAGGCGCCCAGCGACTGCACGTAGCCGGCCAGCGCGGCGGCGCGCTCGACCGTGAGCGGCGTGTCGAAGACGCGGATCTCGATGGTGCCGAACTCGGGCTTGGGCCGGATGTCCCAGTAGAAGTCCTTCATGCTGGTGACCACGCCGGTGCGGGTCATGCGCTCGAAGTAGTTGCCGAACTCGTCCCAGCTGAGCGTGAACGGCGCCCGGCCCGACAGCGGAAAGGCGAACACCGAATTCAGCCGCGCCGAGTCGAACTGCGTGTCCTGCCCCTGCACGTAGGGGCTGGAGGCCGACAGCGCGATGAAGTGCGGGATGTAGCGCGACATGCGGTGCAGCATCAGGAGCGCCGCGTCGGCGTCGGGGCAGCCGATGTGCACGTGCTGGCCGAAGATGGTGAACTGCTTGCTCAGGTAGCCGTAGAGCTCGGAGAGCTGGCGAAAGCGCGGCTTGTCGTAGATGCGCTGCTCGTGCCACTGCTGGAAGGCATGCGTGCCGCCGCCGAGCACGGCGATGTTGAGCTTGTCGGCGCTCCTGACCAGCGCATCGCGGATCGGCACGAGCTGGTCGATCACGTCCTGCGTCGAATGGCAGACGTCGGTCGAGATCTCGATCATGCTGGACGTCATCTCGGGCACGACGCTGCCGGGCAGCTTCGTCTCGGCCATGAGGCGCAGCATGTCCTCGGCATAGGGCGCGAGATCGTAGTCGTGGGTGTTGACGAGCTGCAGCTCCAGCTCGACGCCGAGCGACAGCGCGCGCGAATTGCGGAACGGCTCCAGCGCGACCGTACGGTCGCTGCGCGCCGGCAGGGGCCGCGCGTGGGGGGCGTCGAGGGGTTCGGTGCTCATGGCGAGATCATCGCTGCGTGTCTTCGGCCTGCTGCACCATGCCGCGGAAGGCCTCCGGCGTCCAGCGCCGCGAGCTCTCGCCCGAGAGGTGGATCGCCACCGTCGCCAGCACCGCGCCCACGATCTCCATCAGCAGGATCGCCGGCAGCGCGATCTGCGTGATCATCGCGCCCAGCAGCGGCGAGGCGGTCGCGAAGTTCGACGCGATCAGCAGCGCGATCGACGACAGCGGCGTCATCGTGCAGCCGACCCACAGGGCCTGCTTCCAGCTCGCGCCGCTGCCCGGGTTGGCGATGGCGACGCCGGCGATCTTGGCCACGGCGCGCACGCCGATCATCGCCAGCACCGTGCCCGCGACCGGCAGGCTCCAGTCGCCCTGCGCGGCGACGATCGACACCAGCACGAACATCAGCATGGTGAGCAGCGAGGCGGCGGTGCCGAGCTGCCGTGACCAGGCCCAGGGCCGTGGGTTGAGCTGCTTGAGCAGCACGCCGCCGATCAGTGCCGCGAGCGCGGCCGAACCGCCGAAGTGCGCCGCCAGCGCGGCACCGGCGCCGATGATGGCCAGCAGCAGGATCGAGGTGTTCTCGCTGGTCGGGCTCATCACCCTGAGCGCGGAGCGCAGCGCCAGCGCCATCACCGCGCCCACCACGAACGACAGCCCCAGCACCACCAGCACCGGATACAGCCGGGTCATGAGCCCGGCCGGGCCGCGTTCGAGCAGGCCGGCCTGCGCATAGCCGAGCGCGAGCGCATAGAAGGTGTTGAGCGTGGCGAGCGTCATCGCGCGCTCGGTCACCGGGCCGGAGGCGCGGGTGTCCATGATCACGCGGCTGAGCACGGCCGGGGAGGCGACGATGGCCATCAGCGCGATCGGGTTGGCCACCGGGTCGGGCACGCCCAGCCCGTGCAGCGTCCAGAACACGCCGAAGTAGGTCAGCGCGGATTCGAGCAGGCTCTGCAGCAGCACGCGCGGGTTGTGGTGAAACCAGCGCAGCGGCAGTCGCCCGCCGGCCTCGAACAGCACGATCGCCACGCCGAGCTCCAGCAGGAACAGCGGAATGCCCTGCAGCGGCCAGAGCGCGCCCTCGAAGCCGGCCAGCCCGACGACCGTGCCCACGATCGAGTAGCCGACCACCTTGGGCAGGCCCGTGTAGCGCTGCACCAGGTGCCCCGACGCAGCGGCCGCCGCGAGCAGCAGCGACCACAGCACCGTCGGCAGGCCAGCCGAGGGACGGATCCATTCGGACCAGAAGCCCAGCAGGTCGGCGGGAAGGAGGGAAGTCATCGGGCGGGAGCCCGCGCCGTGCTAATGGAGCACGCGCGGGGACGACGATTGCGCGCCGTGGGCATCGGCCTCGAGCACGAAGAGCGGCACCGGCACGTCGAAGCGCGCGCCGAGCTCGTCGACGACGAGGAAGCTGCCGTGCATGCTGCCGCTGGACGCCTGCAGCCGGCAGCCGCTGGTGTAGCGGAAGGATTCGCCCGGCGCGAGCAGCGGCTGCTGGCCGATCACCCCGAGCCCCTTGACTTCCTGGGTATGGCCCGAGGCGTCCTCGATCAGCCAGTGGCGCGCGATCAGCTGCGCCGCGACCTGGCCGACGTTGGTCACGGTGATGGTGTAGGCGAAGGTGAATATCTGCTGCCCGGGGGAGGACTGGTCTGCGAGGTAGCGGGGCTCTACCTGGACGCTCATGGGGCTCTGGGACATCCGGTCATCCTAACCCGCCGCTGCGACAATCCCGGGCATGAGCAGCACTCCCACCTCTCCGCACACCTACCGCATCGCCCCATCCATCCTTTCGGCCGACTTCGCCCGCCTGGGCGCCGAGGTGGCCGACGTGATCGCCGCCGGGGCGGACTGGATCCATTTCGACGTGATGGACAACCACTACGTCCCCAACCTGAGCTTCGGCCCGATGGTCTGCCAGGCGCTCAGGCCGCATGCGAAGAAGCCCGACGGCACGCCGGTGCCGATCGACGTGCATCTCATGATCCAGCCGGTCGACGCGCTGGCCGCCGCGTTCGCCAAGGCCGGCGCCGACTACATCAGCTTCCATCCCGACGCCTCGCCCCACGTGCACCGCAGCATCCAGGCGATCCGCGCGGCCGGCTGCCGGCCGGGGCTGGTCTTCAATCCGGGCGCGGGGCTGGAGGCGCTCGACTGGGCCATCGACGACATCGACCTGATCCTGATCATGAGCGTCAACCCCGGCTTCGGCGGCCAGAGCTTCATCGATTCGGCGCTGCGCAAGATCGAGCTCGCCCGCCGGCGCATCGAGCAGTCCGGGCGCGACATCCGGCTCGAAGTCGACGGCGGCATCAAGGGCGAGAACATCGCGCGGGTCGCCGCGGCGGGCGCGGACACGTTCGTGGCGGGAAGCGCGATCTTCGGTACCGGCGACTACGCGGGCGTCATCGCCGACATGCGCAGGCAGCTCTCCCCGGCCGCCTGAACCCGGGCGGGACGGCCCGCCGGTGCGGGTCTGCACGGATGGGCTGGCACGAAGTCTGCGTGTGAAATTTACACATGGGTGCAAATTTCACATGATTCCGTCGCCGGTCCATTCGGTCATCGACCTGTGGCTGGGCGAGCAGCTGCGGCATCGCCGCAAGGCGCTCGGGCAATCGCTGCAGCAGGTGGCGCAGGCCTGCGGCATCTCGGTGAGCCTCCTGAGCCAGATCGAGCGCGGACTGCGCTCGATCTCCATGCGCACGCTCGGTGCGCTCGCCTCGCACCTGGGCATGCCGGTCGAGACCCTGGTGCGCAACGTCCATGTCGGCGACGAGAACCCGCAGGGCCGGGTGATGCGCGCGGGCACCCATCCCTGCGTCGATCTCGCCGCCAAGGGCATCCAGAAGGAAAACCTGACACCGGCCGTCGCCACCGGCGCCGTGCAGCTCTATCGCGCCGTCGTGGCGCCCGGCGGGTCGACCGGCGACGAGCTCTTCTCGACCGTGCCCAACGAGCAGGTCGGCCTCGTCGTGAGCGGACAGCTCGAACTTTTCATCGACGACCAGCTGCTGCTGCTGGGCGCGGGCGACAGCTTCTGCTACCAGGGCACGACGCCGCGCCGCTGGCGCAATCCCGGCCCCACCCCGACCACGCTGGTCTGGGGCATCGCCTACACGTCGGACTGACCGGCCCACCGTTTTTCATCCCAAGGAGTGCAACTTCATGAAGCTATCGAACCTTCTCTCTTCCCTGGTCGCCGTGCTGGCGCTGACGGTGTGCGCGGCGGCGCCGGCCCAGACGGTCGTCAAGGTCGGCGCGACGCCCACCGGCATTCCCTTCACCTTCCTCGACACCAAGTCCAACACGATCGACGGGATGATGGTCGACGTGATCAAGGCGGTCGGCAAGGAGGCGGGCTTCGAGGTGCAGGTCGAGGCCATGCCGTTCTCCACGCTCATCAGCTCGCTGACCTCCAAGCGCATCGACGTCATCTCCGCGGCGATGTTCATCACGGCGCCGCGCCAGGAGATCATCGATTTCTCCGAGCCGCTCTACAGCTACGGCGAGGGCTTGGTGATGTCGAAGAAGGACGCCACGCCCTACACCAGCTTCGCCGAGCTCAAGGGCAAGCGCGTGGGCGCGCAGGTCGGGACCTCGTTCGTGGCGGCGCTGCAGAAGAGCGGCCTCTTCGGCGAAGTGCGCCTCTACGACACCGGACAGGACATGCTGCGCGACACCAACGCCGACCGCATCGATGCCGTCTTCCTCGATGCGCCCATCGCCGCCTACATGATCAGCCAGGGCAACTTCCCCAACCTGCAGCTGGTCAAGAGCTACAAGCCCACGGTGGTCGGCAACGTCGGCATCGCCACGCGCAAGGGCGAGACCGAGCTGATGACGAAGATCAACGCGGCGCTCGCCAAGCTCAAGGCCAACGGCGGGCTGGACGCGATCAACAAGAAGTGGGGCCTCTGATTGGCCGCGGCCTCGTTCGTCGACAACGCGGTCGAGTTCCTGCCGATCCTGCTGCAGGGCGCCAAGCTCACGGTGCTGGTGACGCTGGGTGCGCTGGTGCTGTCGACCGCGCTCGGGCTGGTGTGGGCCGTCATGCGCGTGTCGGGCATCAGGGTGCTGATGTGGATCAGCGCGGCGGTCGTCAACGTGCTGCGCGGCATCCCGATCATCGTGCTGCTGTTCTACCTGTACTTCGTGCTGCCGGACCTCGGCATCTCGCTGTCGGCGATGCAGGCCGCGATCCTCGGGCTGGGCATCGCGTACTCGGCCTACCAGGCGGAGAACTTCCGCGCCGGCATCGAGGCCATCGACCCCGGCCAGATCGAGGCCGCGCAGTCGATGGGCATGGGCTGGTGGATGACGATGCGGCGCGTGGTGCTGCCGCAGGCGGTGAAGATCGTGCTGCCGCCCTACGGCAACACCATGATGATGATGCTCAAGGACTCCTCGCAGGCATCGACCATCACGGTCGCCGAGCTCGCGCTGCAGGGCAAGCTGATCGCCACGTCCACCTTCCAGAACGCGACCGTGTTCAATCTCGTCGCACTGCTGTATCTCGCGATGTGCGTGCCGCTGATCCTCGCGGTGCGTCACCTCGAGAAGAAAGGCCGCAAGAAATGATCGAGATCCGCGGACTGCAGAAGTCGTACGGGACGCACGCCGTCCTCCGGGGCATCGACGCGAGCGTCGCCCAGGGCGAGGTGGTGTGCATCGTCGGGCCCTCGGGCTCGGCCAAGTCGACCATCCTGCGCTGCATCAACGGCCTGGAGACGTACGAGGGCGGCACGATCGAGATCGACGGCCGTCCGGTCGACCGGCGGCTGGCGTCGATCAAGGCGATCCGCGCCGACGTCGCGATGGTGTTCCAGCGCTTCAACCTGTTCCCGCACCGCACGGTGATCGAGAACGTGATGGAGGGCCCCGTGCACGTCAAGGGCGAGCCGCGCGCGGAGGCGCTCGCGCATGCGAAAGAACTGCTGGCATCGGTCGGGCTCGGCCACAAGGAGGACGCGCATCCGCCCGAACTCTCCGGCGGCCAGCAGCAGCGCGTGGCCATCGCACGGGCGCTGGCGATGCGGCCCAAGGCGATCCTGTTCGACGAGCCGACCTCGGCGCTCGATCCGGAGCTGGTGGGCGACGTGCTCGACGTGATGCGCCGGCTTGCCGAGTCGGGCATGACGATGGTGGTCGTCACGCACGAGATGCAGTTCGCGCGCGAGGTGGCCGACCGCGTGCTGTTCATCGACGGCGGCGTGATCGTCGAGCAGGGCGTGGCGCGCGACGTGCTGGCGCGGCCGCAGAACCCGCGCACGCAGGACTTCCTGCGGCGCGTATTGCACCCGATGTGATGGCGGCGGACTACTTTCCCCTCGCGCCGTCGCTCTGGGCCGCCACCGCGACGCCCGCGCCCGCCACGCACGCGCTGGACGCGGACGCGCAGGCCGACGTGGTGGTGGTCGGCGCCGGCTTCTGCGGCCTGAGCGCCGCGCTGCGGCTGGCCGAACGCGGCGTGCGCGTCACGGTGCTCGAGGCGCGCGAGATCGGCTTCGGGGCGTCGGGGCGCAATGGCGGCCAGGTGATCCCCGGGCTCAAGTTCGATCCAGCTGAACTGATCAGCATGTTCGGTGCGGAGAAGGGCGGGCGACTCGTCGACTTCGCCGCCGGCACGGCCGATGCCGTGTTCGACCTGATCGACCGCCACGGCATGGACGTGCCGCGCGCGCGCCAGGGCTGGATCCAGGCGGCGCATACGCCGGAGGCCCTGCGGCTGGCCGAGCGGCGCGTGGCGGACTGGCGCTCGCACGGCGTCGACGCCCGGCTGCTGGACCGGGGCGAAGCCGCGCGCCTGCTCGGCACCGACCGCTATTTCGGCGGCTGGATCGACCCGCGTGCCGGCGGCATCCAGCCTCTGAGCTATGCGCGGGAACTCGCGCGGGTTGCCATCGCGGCCGGCGCCGTCGTGCACACAGACTCGCCCGCGACCGACATGCGACGGGAGGGCGGACGCTGGCAGGTCCGCACGGCCGGCGGG
>JAKONL010000550.1 GCA_022701965.1 Burkholderiaceae bacterium
ATCTCGCTGGTGCTGCGGCTCACGCGCGCCGGCGTGCGCGAGGTGCTGCCGCAGGACTTCGTGAAGTTCGCGCGCGCCAAGGGCCTCGCGCCGTCGCGCGTAGTGCTGGTGCACGTGCTGCGCAACACGCTGATCCCGCTGGTCACGGTGCTGGGACTCGAGCTCGGCTCGACCATCGCCTACGCGGTGGTGACCGAAACCATCTTCGCCTGGCCCGGCGCCGGCAAGCTGATCCTCGACAGCATCAACTCGCTCGACCGGCCGGTGGTCGTGGCCTACCTGATGGTCGTCGTGGTGATCTTCGTCACGCTGAACCTGGTGGTCGACCTGCTCTACAAACTGCTCGACCCTCGGGTCCGGCTGGAGGCCGCGCGATGACGACGACCACGAAGACGTTCGGCGAACGCTCGATCTGGTGGCGCGTCGGCGCCGACTTCCTGCAGTCGAAGGTCGCGGTCTTCGGGCTGGTGGTGCTGGCGCTCGTCGTGCTCGCGGCGCTGGCCGCGCCGTGGATCACGCCGCAGAACCCCTACGACCTGATGCAGCTCGACGTGCTGGATGCGCGGCTGCATCCGGGCACGCCGAGCAGCGAGGGCGGCTACACCTACTGGCTGGGCACCGACGGCCAGGGCCGCGACCTCTATTCGGCCATCGTCTACGGCCTGCGCATCAGCCTGCTGGTGGGCATCGGCTCGGCGGCGATCGCGGCGGTGCTCGGCACGCTGGTCGGGCTGCTCGCGGCCTACGCGGGCGGCAAGGTCGACGCGCTGCTGATGCGGCTGGTCGACCTGCTGCTGTCGTTCCCGACCATCCTCATGGCGCTGATGATCCTGGCCTACATGGGCAAGGGCGTGGGCAACGTGGTGCTGACGCTGGTGCTGCTCGAATGGGCCTACTACGCCCGCACCGCGCGCGGCCAGGCGCTGGTGGAGACGCGGCGCGAATACGTCGAGGCGGCGCGCGGCCAGGGCATCCCGCGCTGGCGCATCCTGACCGGCCACATCCTGCCGAACTGCCTGCCGCCGCTCCTGGTCATCGGCGCGCTGCAGATCGCGCGCGCCATCACGCTGGAGGCGACGCTGTCGTTCCTCGGGCTGGGCGTGCCGATCACCGAGCCGTCGCTCGGCCTGCTGATCTCCAACGGCTACCAGTACCTGCTGTCGAACGAATACTGGATCAGCTTCTTCCCCGGCATCGCGCTGCTGGCGACCATCGTCGCGATCAACCTGGTGGGCGACCAGCTGCGCGACGTGCTCAATCCGAGGCTGCAGAAATGAACACGGAACCGGAAATTCCGACGCTCGAGGTCCGCGAGCTGCAGACGCGCTTCCACACGCGTGCCGGCGTGCTGCCGGTGGTCGACGGCGTGTCCTTCGCACTGCAGCGCGGCAAGGTGCTGGGCCTGGTGGGCGAATCGGGATCGGGCAAGTCGGTCACCGGCTTCTCGATCATGGGACTGGTCGACGCGCCGGGCCGCGTCGAGGGCGGCGAGGTGCTGTTCGAGGGCCGCGACCTGACGAAGCTGTCGCAGCGGGAGCGGCGCGGACTGCGCGGCAACCGCATCGCGATGATCTTCCAGGACCCGATGGCAACGCTCAATCCGGTGCTGCGCGTGGACACCCAGATGGTCGAGGCCGTGCAGGCCCACACGCGCGCGACGAAGGCCGAGGCACTCGCGCAGGCCTCGGCCGCGCTGTCGCTGATGGGCATCCCGAGCCCCGGCGACCGCCTGCGCGCCTATCCGCACCAGCTCTCCGGCGGCATGCGCCAGCGCGTGGCCATCGCCATCGCGCTGCTGCACCGGCCCGCGCTGCTGATCGCCGACGAGCCGACCACCGCGCTCGCCGTCACGACCCAGGCCCAGATCCTCTCGGAGATGCAGAAGCTGGTGCGCGATACCGGCACCGCGATGATCTGGATCAGCCACGACCTCTCGGTGGTGGCGGGGCTCGCCGACGACATCGCGGTGATGTATGCCGGGCGCATCGTCGAGCACGGCACCGTCGACGAAGTGCTCGACCATCCGCAGCATCCCTACACGCAGGGCCTGATCGGCAGCCTGCCGAGCGCCAACCGGCGCGGCGCGCGCCTGAAGCAGATCCCGGGCATGGCGCCCAACCTGCTGGCGATGCCGCCGGGCTGCGCGTTCGCGCCGCGCTGCGCGCGCGCCACCGACGTCTGCCGCGCCGAGATGCCCGGCATGTTCCATCCGCGGCCGCAGGCACCGGCGCATGCCGCGCGCTGCTTCCATCCCGGGGCGGAGGTGGCGGCATGAAGACCACCGTGCAACCGCTGGTCGACCTGCGCGGCGTCACGAAGCGCTTCGGCGCCGAAACCCCACCCGGCGCATTCGGGCGCACCCTGCGTCGCATCGGCATCGCCAGCGCGCCGGTCGTCACGCACGCGGTCGACGGCGTCGATCTGTCGGTGCGACCCGGCGAAGTGGTCGGACTCGTCGGCGAGTCGGGCTGCGGCAAGTCGACGCTCGGGCGCATCGCCGCCGGCCTGCTCGCGCCGACCGAGGGCGAAGTGCGGGTGAACGGCGCGCCGCTCGAGAGCCTCGACGCGAAGGCGCGCCTGGCCGCGCGGCTGCGCGTGCAGATGGTGTTCCAGGACCCGTTCGCGAGCCTAAATCCGCGCCTGCGCGTCTCGCACATCGTCGGCGAGGCCGCGCGCCTGCACGGGCTCACCGACGCGGCCGGCGAGGACGACTACGTGATCGCGCAGCTGCAGCGCGCGGGCCTGGACCCGTCCCTGCGCCACCGCTATCCGCACCAGTTCAGCGGCGGCCAGCGCCAGCGCATCGGCATCGCGCGCGCGCTCGCGGTGCAGCCGTCGATGCTGGTCTGCGACGAGGCGGTGGCGGCGCTGGACGTGTCGATCCAGGCGCAGATCCTCAACCTCTTCATGGACCTGCGC
>JAKONL010000446.1 GCA_022701965.1 Burkholderiaceae bacterium
ACGCTCGCCGACGGCGGCTCGGTGCGCAAGGTCGACGTGCTCGAGGCCTACACGAAGCGCATCGTCGGCGACATCAAGCTGGCGCGGCCCATGAAGATCGTGGTCGATTCGGGCAACGGCATCGCCGGCGCCTCGGCACCGGCCATCCTGCGCGCCATCGGCTGCGAGGTGACCGAACTGTTCAGCGAGGTCGACGGCGACTTCCCGAACCACCATCCCGATCCGAGCAAGCCAGAGAACCTCAAGGACCTGATCGCCGCGCTGAAGTCCGGCGATGCCGAACTCGGGCTGGCTTTCGACGGCGACGGCGACCGCCTGGGCATCGTGACCCGCGAAGGCAACAACATCTACCCCGATCGCCAGATGATGCTGTTCGCGCAGGACGTGCTCTCGCGCGTGCCCGGCGGCACCATCGTCTACGACGTGAAATGCTCCCAGCGCCTCGGCCCGGCGATCGAGGCGGCCGGCGGCGTGCCGATGATCTTCAAGACCGGCCATTCGCTGATCAAGGCGAAGATGAAGGAGATCGATTCGCCCTTGGGCGGCGAGATGAGCGGCCACATCTTCTTCAAGGAGCGCTGGTTCGGCTTCGACAACGGCACCTACGCCGGCTGCCGCCTGCTGGAGATCCTGAGCAAGAGCCCCAACGCGAGTGCCGTGCTCGACGGGCTGCCCACCAGCTTCTCGACGCCGGAGCTCAACGTGAAGTGCGCCGAAGGCGAGCCGCACACGCTGGTCGACCAGCTGGTCAAGACCGTCGATTTCCCGGCCCCGGCCGTGATCTCCACCATCGACGGCGTGCGCGTCGACTGGCCGGACGGTTTCGGGCTGATCCGCGCCTCGAACACGACGCCGGTGCTGGTGATGCGCTTCGAGGGCCAGACCGAGGCCGCGCTGCATCGCATCGAGGCCGACATGCTCGCGCTGCTCAAGACCGTCAAGCCCGACGCGACGCTCGCCGAAGCGTCCCACTGAATTTTCCGACCGACCGACCCGACCCCGGACCGAAACCGCGCGTGCCTTCGCTTCTGCTTCGCCTCTACGGCGCCTTCACCCATCTCGCCCAGCCGGCGGTCCGGCGCAAGCTGCGCCGCCGTGCGGTGGCGGAGCCCGGCTATGCGATCGCGGTCGAGGAACGCTTCGGTCACTACGATTTCCCCGACCCGGCCGCACCGGGCAAGCAGAGGGCCGTGGGCGTCGGCTGGTGCTGGGTGCACGCGGTGTCGCTGGGCGAGTCGCGCGCCGCCGGCATCCTGATCGCCGAGTTGCGGCGCCAGCATCCGGGCGTGCCGATCCTGCTGACGCACGGCACCGCCACCGGCCGCGAGGAGGGCGCCAAGCTGCTGGAGCCGGGCGACATCCAGGTCTGGCATCCGTGGGACGAGCCCGGCGCCGTGGCACGGTTCCTCGACCGTTTTCAGCCGCGCATCGGCGTGCTCATGGAAACCGAGGTCTGGCCGGCGATGGTCGACGCCTGCAAGACGCGGGGCATTCCGCTGGTTCTGGCCAATGCCCGACTGAGCGAGAAGTCGCTCGCGTCGGCCGAGCGCTTGCGCTGGCTGGCGCGGCCGGCCTATTCGGCGCTGACCGCCGTCTGGGCGCAGACCGAGGCCGACTCGCATCGCCTGGTGTCGCTCGGCGCGAAGGTCGGCGGCGTCTACGGCAACCTCAAGTTCGACGCCACGCCCGACGCCCGGCAGCTCAAGGCCGCGCTCGCCCTGCGCGGACAGCTCCCGCGTCCGCTGGTCGTGCTGGCGAGTTCGCGCGACGGCGAGGAACGGATGTTCCTGGACGTGCTCAAGCGCTTCGGCGCGGCGGGACCGGTTCCGCCGGCGCAGCCGGGCGTCGATTCGATCGCCCGCCAGGTGACGTCGGTCCAGTGGATGATCGTGCCGCGCCATCCACAGCGTTTCGACGAGGTCGCCGCGCTGATCGAATCCAGCGGCTTCGCGGTGGCCCGGCGCAGTGCGGCCGGAGCGCCGAAGGATTCCGAGATCTGGCTGGGCGATTCGCTCGGCGAGATGACGCTCTACTACGGGCTGGCCGATGCGGCGCTGCTCGGCGGCAGCTTCGAGGCACTCGGCGGGCAGAACCTGATCGAGGCGGCGGCCTGCAACTGCCCGGTGATCCTCGGTCCTTCGACCTTCAACTTCGCCGAGGCGGCCGAGTTGTCGCTGGCGGCCGGTGCGGCCGTCCGCGTGCAGACCATGGAGCAGGCCGTCAAGGCCGCACTCGCCCTGGTCGCCGATCCGGCCCGCCGCGCCGCGATGTCGCAGGCGGCGCAGACCTTCGCATCGTCCAATCGAGGTGCCGCCCAGCGCACGGCGGCGTCGGTGCTGGCGATCGCCGAATCGGCGGCGACCGGCGATGCGCCCGCCGCAGCGGTGCCGTCCGCCTCGACGGCGCCGCCGGATACCGCGTCGTCGGCGCCCGTCCAGGCAGCCGGCGACATGCGGGCGCCGGCGTCGCCGCCGAACTATGCCCCCCAACAGCCGTATCGCACCGACAAGGAACGCGCGGAACCCTGGCTCGACTGAAGCCGGCGTTCAGCGCCCCGGTGCGACCGTCGTCGCGGTCTGCAGGGTCGCGTCGACCGGCTGAAGATCAGGCGGTGCCAGCGTGCCGTTGGCCTGCTTGAGCCGGAGATTGCCCAGCAACACGTTGTACCGCGCCACGGCCAGGTCGCGCTTGGTCTGGAACAGCTGGCTCTGCGCGTTCAGCACGTCGATGTTGATGCGCACGCCGACCTGGTAGCCCAGCCGGTTGGCGTCGAGCGAACTCTGGCTCGACGCTTCGGCGGCTTCCAGCGCCTTCACCTGGCCGGTGCCCGAAACGAGGCCCAGATAGGCGGTGCGCGTCGCCTGCGTCACGTTGCGCCGCGTCGCGTCGAGCGCGGCACGCGACTGCTGTTCGAGTGCCAGCGTCTCGATGATCCGGTTCTCGATCGCGAAGCCGGCGAACAGCGGCATGTTGAACACCACGCCGACGCTCGGCCCGCTCGCGCGCGTCCCGACGTTCGTGATGCTGGAGCCGCCGGGATTGCGCGTCACGTTGTAGCCGACGTTGGCGTCGACGGTCGGCTTGGCGCCGGCGCGCGCCCGGTCGACTTCGAGCGCGGCGATGTCCGCTGAAAGCTGGGCCTGGCGGATCGACGGGTGCACGGCCTCGGCCTGTGCCACCCACGCGTTCATGTCCTGCGGCACCGGTGCGGGAAGCGCCGCCGGCAGGGCGAGCGGCGCGGGCGCGCTGCCCGTGCGTCCGACGAGGATGTCGAGCGCGAGGCGCCGGACCTGCAGGTCGTTCTCCGCCGCGATCTCCTGCGCCACGACCAGGTCGTAGCGAGCCTGCGCCTCGCGCGAATCGGTGATCGTCGAGGTGCCGACCTCGAAGTTGCGTTTCGCGAACGCCAGCTGCTCGGCCACGGCCGACTTCTGCGCCCGCACCAGCGCCAGCGTGTCCTGCGCGGCGAGCACGTCGAAGTAGGCCTGGCTCACGCGCACGATGAGGTCCTGCTCGGCGAGGGTCAGCACCGTCTGCGCGACTTCGGCCTGGCGCAGGCCCTGTTCGTAGGCGGCCCAGTTGGCGGGCCGGTAGAGCGCCTGCGTGGCGTTGATGCCGACGTTCTGGGTGGTGTAGGCGCGCGATGTCGAGACGGGCGGCGCGCCCGAGATCACGTCGATGTCCAGCGCGCTGCGCGAGACACCCGCGTTCAGTCCCACCTGCGGCAGCACGCCCGCCTTCGCCTGTGCCGCGCGGGCGAGGTTCGCCTCGTACTGCGCGCGGGCGCCCTGGTAGGCGGCGTCGTAGTCGCGCGCGGACTCGTACAGGACCACGAGGCTCTGGCCGTGCGCGGCGGATGCGCAGGCGAATGCGATCGTCGCGGAAAGTGCCGCCGAGAGAGTGAAGGACCGGCGCACCGCGTGCATCAAGAGAACGTCCTCGAAGGGATCAGTAGCGCGGAACGCCTGCGTCGCGGGTGGCGGACCAGGCGTCGATGCCGCCGGCCACGTTGGCCACCTCCTCGAAGCCGTTCTGTGCCAGGAAGGCCGCGACGCGCTGGCTGCGCGCGCCGTGATGGCACAGGCAGGCGACGGGCCGCGACGGGTCGAGTTCGGCCAGCCGCGCCGGGATCTCGTTCATCGGGATCGCGACGACCGCGGCGCCACCGGCCTCCGAACCCACGTTCGCGGTCTGCAGTTCCCACGGCTCGCGGACGTCGAGCAGCAGCGGCATGGCGGCGACTCGCTCGGCGAACCAGGCGTCGAGATCGGTGGGGCGGACTTGTTCGATCATGCGGCGGCGGTCAGAAGCTGAAGCGCGTGGGCTCGGGGAAGTTCAGCAGGCGCGGCGCGACGGTGTCCCACGGCTGGACCACGTCCCACTTCCCTTCGCTCGTGCGCGTGACGAAGTGCGTGCGCATCATGGGCTCGTCGCCCACGATCGCGGCGATCCGGCCGCCGACGTTCAGCGCGTTCAGGAGCGCCTGCGGGATGCGCGCGACCGAGCCGCTCAGCACGATCACGTCGAAGCTCTGGGCGCCGGCCAGCGGCTGCGAGCCGTCGGCATGGCGCACGTCGACGTTGGCGACGCCGTTGCGGCGCAGCGTGGCGGTCGCGCGTTCGGCCAGCCGGGCGTCGATCTCGAGCGTGAGCACGCGCGCCGCGACATGCGCGAGCAGGGCGGCCATGAAGCCGGAGCCGGTGCCGATCTCCAGCACGGTCTCGTGCTTCTGGACCTTGAGGTCGTTGAGCATGCGGGCCTCGACCTTGGGCGCGAGCATCACCTGCCCCGGCACGCTGCCGTCACCCAGCGGCAGCTCCATGTCGAAGAACGCCATCGGCTTGTGGGCGACGGGAACGTAGTCCTCGCGGCGGATCGTGTTGAGCAGTTCGAGGGTCTGCGGATCGTGGACGTCCCAGGGGCGGATCTGCTGCTCGATCATGTTGAAGCGCAGGCGCTCGTGCGAGGCGGGGGTGTTCATGGGCTTGTTCTCTGGCGTGGTGAGCGGGGCAACCGACGATTTTAGGGCGCCCGCAGTCCGCGGATGGCGAGTTCGACCTGGGCCGACATGAAGCGCAGGGGATCGACTTCGGCCTTGCCGTCGATGCACACGGTGTTGGAGTGCCGCATGAGCACCAGGACGATCATCGGCGCGATCACGGCGTAGATGGCGTGGTCGACGTCCACCGCCATGAACTCGCCGCTGTCGATGCCGCGCCGGAAGATCCGCCGCATCAGCGCATGGCCCGGCTCGACCACCTGTTGCCTGTAGAAGGCGGCGAGCTCGGGAAAGTTGTTGCCCTCGCACATCATCAGCTTGGTGAGGCCAGCCGCGCGCGTGCTGCCCACCCGCTGCCACCAGACCTTCACGCAGTGCCGCAGCATGTCGGCCGTGCTGCCCTCGAAGATCTCGAATTCCTCGTTCCATTCGATGAAGCGGCCCGACAGGTTCTCGACGATCACGGCCTTCAACAGGTCTTCCTTGGTCGGAAAGTAGAGATACAGCGTGCCCTTGGACACGCCGGCGCGCAGCGCCACTTCCTCGGAACGCGTCGCCGCGAAACCCTTCTCGACGAACAGTTCGAGGGCCGCTTCGATCAGTTCGCCCGGACGGGCCTCCTTGCGCCGCTCGCGCTTGGCGCGCACGGGGCAGAGCGGAGTGCTGAGAAGACGGGCCATGGGAGTTAATGACTGACGGGTTAGTAATGTACGGAGGCACGCCGGGAGCGTCAAGCAGCCACAATACCGGGCTTCGCCATTCAGGAGTTCCCGCATGTCGGCCACCCTTTCCCCCTCTTCCTCGTCGTCGACCGAATCCATCGTGCTCGGCGGCGGCTGCTTCTGGTGCACCGAGGCGGTGTTCGACCGCGTGCAGGGCGTGGTCGACGTCGAATCGGGCTACTGCAACGGCCAGGTCGTGAATCCGAGCTACGAGCAGGTCTGCACCGGACGCACGGGCCACAACGAGGTCGTCAAGGTCGTCTTCGATACCGCGCAGATCGGCCTGCGCGAGATCCTGGAGATCTTCTTCGTCATCCACGATCCGACCACCAAGGACCGCCAGGGCAACGACGTCGGCACGCAGTACCGCAGCGGCATCTACACCACGAGCGATGCGCAGGCGCAGGTCGCGCGCGACGTGATCCGCGAGATCGGCGAGAGCCGGACCTACGCCGCGCCGATCGTGACCGAGGTCGCGCCGCTGTCGAACTATTCCACGGCCGAGGACTACCACCAGGACTACTTCGTCAACCATCCGAACCAGGGCTACTGCGCCTTCGTCGTCGGCCCGAAGGTGGAGAAGTTCCAGAAGACCTTCGCGGCGCGCGTCAAGCGCTGACCGGTTTCCGAGCGCTTCCGTTTCCGCTCCAGCCGCCGCCGGTCCGATGCTCCGCCTGCTTCGCTCGCCCCGTGCCGTCGCGCCCGTCGCGCTGGCGCTCGCGATGGCGCTGTGGCTTGCCTCGACGCTCGGCTTCGTGCACCGCACGCTGCATTTCCATTCGACGCCGCAGTCGACGGCCGCGGCGCTGTCGGCGGCCGCTGCCCGCCTCGCGGCATCCGAAGCTGCGGCGCCGGCAACCGCCCGACCGATGGGCGGTCTCGAGGCGCTGTTCGGCTCGCACACCGATTCCGACTGCCGGCTCTACGACCAGCTCGCCGGCGGCGCGGCGGCGCCGTCGGTGCCGCTCCTGGTTCTGCCCATCGCGATGCCGATGGCGCGGTTCCACTATTTCCTGGGCGAAGCCATCGCCCGGTGGGTCGTGCTCTTCGATGCACGCGGCCCGCCTTCGACTCGCTGAACTTTCCGCGTCCGGTCCGCGCTGCGGCGCTCGTCTCGAAAGGGACGGGCGACGTCCTCGCATGCCGGCCCTTCGTCAGATTCACGAGTCGTCATCACCCATGTTTTCCACGTTTCCCCTGTTCGAGCGCCGCGCCGTCGCCGCCGCCGCTGCCCTGGTCGTCCTTTCCACGCTGTCCTGGAGCGCCGGCGCGCAGTCCGGTCCGGCCCCGAGCCTGGGCGAGGTCACCGTCACCGGCAATCCGCTGGGCGCGAACGAACTGATCGCGCCGGTCACCACGCTGTCGGGCGACGCGCTCCTGCTGAAGTCGGATTCGACGCTCGGCGAGACGCTGAACAACCTGCCCGGCGTGAGCAGCAGCTACTTCGGTCCCAACGCGAGCCGGCCGATCATCCGCGGCCAGGACGGCGACCGCATCCGCATCCTGCAGAACGGCGGTGCGGCGCCTGACGCCTCGGCGCTGAGCTACGACCACGCGGTGCCGGTCGACGCGCTGGTCACCGAGCGCATCGAGGTGCTGCGCGGTCCGTCGGCGCTGCAGTACGGCGGCAGCGCGGTCGGCGGCGTCGTCAACGTCATCGACAACCGCATCCCGACCGAGCCGCTCGACGGCTTCGGTGGCCGTGCCGACGCCGGCTACGCGACCGGCAGCCGCGAGAAGAGCGGCGCCGTGGTGCTCGAAGGCGGCAACGACCGCTACGCGCTGCACGTCGACGCCTTCGACCGCAAGTCCGACGACGTGCGCGTGCCGATCGAGCTCGCCTGCGAGAAGCCCGGCTCGCCCGGCCTCGCGCGCCGCATCTGCAACTCGCAGAACAGCGCGCACGGCGGCGCGATCGGCGGCTCGGTGTTCTTCGCGCAGGGCTGGGTCGGAGCGTCCGTCAGCACCTACCGCAGCAACTACGGCACCGTCGCCGAGGACGACGTGACCACCGGCACGAAGTCCGACCGCTACGCGCTCGAAGGCGAATGGCGCCCGGGCGGCTTCTTCACCAGCGTGCATGCCAAGCTCGGCCACACCGACTACCGCCACACCGAATACGAGGGCGCCGAGGCCGGCACCACGTTCGCCAGCATGAGCAACGACCTGCGCATCGAGGCCAGGCACCGGAAGATCGGCGACCTCGAAGGCCTGATCGGCTTCAGCAGCGAGAGCATCCGTTTCTCCGCCGACGGCGAGGAGGCCTTCGCGCCGCACAGCCGCACGCGATCGAACGCCATCTTCCTGCACGAGGAGCTCGGCACGTCGTGGGGCAGGCTCAGTTTCGGCGCCCGCACCGAGCGCGTGAAGGTCGAGTCGCTCGGCTATCCGGACGATCCGTCGATCACGCGTTTCGCGACCGGCGAGCGCGACTTCAGCCCGAGCAGCGCGGCCTTCGGCGCGCTGGTCAACCTGACGCCGCAATGGCAGCTGACCTCCAACCTCGCCTACACCCAGCGCGCGCCCAAGGACTACGAGCTGTTCGCCAACGGCCCGCACGTCGCGACCGCGGCGTGGGAAGTCGGCAACCCGTCACTGGGCCTGGAGAAGTCGGTCGGGCTCGACGTCGGCGCGCAATGGAAGTCCGGCGCCAACGTCGCCAAGGTCAACGCGTACGTCACACGCTTTTCCAACTACATCGGCCTGACCGCGAGCGGCGCGCAGCGCGACGGCGAGGGCGCCTTCGTCGCCGACCCGACGCAGCCCGACCTGCTCGCCGAGTACCTCTACAGCGGCGTGCGCGCGCGCTTCACGGGCATCGAGGCCAACGGCAACCTGCGGCTGATCGGTACCGACGGCTTCGCGCGCAACGCCGACGGCTCCACGCTCGACCTGCAGTGGCGCGGCGACCTGGTGCGCGCGACCAACACCGACACCGGCGAGCCGCTGCCGCGCATCTCGCCGGTGCGCGTGGGCGCCACGCTGGCCTACGGCAACGGCCCGTGGACCGCGCGCTTCGGCTTCGACGCCTATTCGAAGCAGGACCGCGTGCCCGACGTCGGCGCGCGCGCGACCGACGGCTACACGCTGTGGAACGCCGCGCTGGCCTACCGCATGAAGGTGCAGGGCGCGAACCTCACCTGGTACGCGCGGCTGGACAACATCACCAACAAGCTGGCCTACAGCGCCACGTCGATCCTGACCACCACCGTGTTCCCGGCCGCACCGCTGCCGGGGCGTTCGCTCAAGGTGGGCTTGCGCGCGACGTTCTGAGTCCGGCGTCCTACAGGCGTTGCGACGCTCCGCCGCCAGTGGGCGGGGAGCGATCCCGCGACCATGCCGGCCCGACCACCCAACCATCCGGCCACCTGGAGACCGATTCATGAAACTTCGCGGACTGCTTCCTTCCATCCTGATCGGCGCCGTCGCCAGCGCGCGCTCCATGACCCCCATGGCGAGCATCGCCGCGGCCCGCCTCCTCGGGCGGCGCACGCCGGGCAACCTCGTCCTGCTCGACCGTCCGCTGTTCGAGATCGGCGCGCTGGGCATGGGCGTCGGCGAACTGTTCGGTGACAAGATGAAGTCCGCGCCCGACCGCACGGTGTTCCTCGGCCTGCTCGCGCGCGTGATGAGCGCGGGCATCGCCGGCGCGGCGCTCGCGCCCGCCGGCCGCGAGCGCGAGGGCGCCGCGGTCGCGGTCGCGACGGCCGTGCCGCTCGCCTATCTCACGCTGGACGGCCGCAAGCGCGCCATGGCGCGCATCGGCCAGACCCGCAGCGGCCTGATCGAGGACGCGCTGATCGTGGCCGCCGGCGCCGCCATCGTCGCAATGGCGGTCCGGCGATAGACGACACGGCGGCCGCGCGCAACCTGCACGACGCCCGCCGGCACGGCGGCTATGCTCGCCACGGTGAATTCCACCGTCGTCTCCTCCCTCCTGCCCGTCGTCCTGCTGATCGCCGCCGGTTACCTGGCCGGCAGGCGCGGCTGGGTCCGCTCGGGAGCGATCAAGGACCTGTCGAACCTGATCTTCATGCTGCTCGCGCCGGCGCTGCTGTTCCGCGCGATGAGCACGGTGCACGTCGAGCAGCTGAGTTTCCGGCCGGTGCTCGCGTACTTCGTGGCAGCCTTCATCATCGTGGCGGGCACCATCGCCTGGCGCGGCTTCAACCGCACGGCGGTCGTGCTGGCATTGGCCAACACCTTCAGCAACACCGTGATGATCGGCGTCGCGCTGATCGGCCTGGCCTACGGCCCCGAGGGCATGGTCGTGCTGCTCACGCTGATCTCGCTGCATTCGGTGGTGCTGCTGACCACCGCCACGGTGCTGCTCGAGCTCGCCGTCGCACGCGAGCACGCGGCCGGCGGCGGCGCGGCGCAACGCCCGATGGCGCATACGGTCGCGCTGGCCGTGCGCAACGCCATCATCCATCCGGTGCCGCTGCCGATCATCGCGGGGCTGCTGTTCGCGCAGACCGGCTGGGCGATTCCCGAATTCATCGACCGCCCGCTGCTGCTGCTCGGCCAGGCCTTCAGCCCGGTCGCGCTGGCGATGGTCGGCATCACGCTGGCGCTGACCCCCGTCGGCACGCACCTGCGCGGCGCGACGACGCAGGCGCTGATCAAGAACCTGGTGCATCCGGCGCTGACGTTGCTGTTCGGCTGGCTGTTCGGCGTCACCGGAACACCGCTGACCGTGATGGTCGTCGCCGCGGCGCTGCCGATCGGGGCCAACGTGTTCCTGTTCTCGCAGCGCTACCGGACCGCGGAAGACCTGGTGACCGCAAGCGTGGTGGTCTCGACGCTGCTGGCGCTGGTGACGCTGACGGCCGTGGTGGCGCTGGCGAACCGTCTCTAGCCGGCGAGCCAGCGCGAATACGCCTGCGCCGGCGTGACGATCTCGACACCGTCCACCATCCTGAGATCGAGCAGATCCCGGTCTCCGCTCATGAGCACACTCGCTCCCCCGGCCAAAGCCACATGCACAAACTTGTCGTCGTCCGGGTCGCGACTGAATTTGCGCGATGCGACATCCGCAGGAACGTCCGTCCATGTGCTGCCTTTGCTCAGGCCGCCCAGTGTCTTCCTGCGATCTTCTACCGTGAGGTAACGATCGAATTTCGGTCGCCAGAGGCGTGTCTCGAATTCCTCGAAAGTTGCGTCCGAGAGAAGAATTCGGTGGTTCAAAAGACAATGAGTCAATAAAAGCGCTGGGAGAGACGGGTCGATCAAGGCTGCGCTGATCAGGACGTTGGTGTCGATGACGACCCGCTCAGCTTTCATCGGCTAGCAGCTTGTCGAGGATCTCCTGCGTCAACCCTGCGGCGGCGGCATTCCTTGCCGTTTCGCCCAATGTCTGAATCAGGCGGTTGGCATAGAACGTCCGCATGGCTTCGTAATCCTCCGCAGACACCATCACGCCGACGACACGGTTGTGTCGCAGCACCTGAACGGGCTCCCGCTGGGCCATATCGATGAACGCGCCGAACTGTGTCTTGGCTTCGTTGGCCGTCATGCGCTGCATCGCAACTCCTGAAAAATGGATCACCATTTTAAGGAATATCGTTCGATTCAGTCGAATCGTGCGATTTGTTCAATACCCGCGCGCCGCGTCGTAGACGCCCTCCAGCACCTCCCCACGCTCGAACGCCGCGATCTGCGCCGCGAAGAAGCGCGCGCGCATCCGTCGCGATGCGACCGCCGCGTTGTGCGACGTGACGACGATCTTCTCGTGCGTCCAGGCCGGATGGTCCGCCGGCAGCGGCTCCTGCTCGAACACGTCGACGAAGGCGCCGCTCAGGCGGCCTTCGTCGAGCGCGTCGCGCAGGTCGTCGAAACGCAGGTGCGAGCCGCGCCCGACATGCACCAGCGCCGCGCCGCGCGGCAGCATCGCGAGGCGTTCGGCGCTCAGGATGCCGTCGGTCTCGGGCGTGGCGGGCAGCAGGCAGACCAGGATGTCGCAGCGCGCGAGGAAGCCCGGCAGCTCGGCGTCGCCGGCATGGCATTCGATGCCGTCGATGGTCTTCCTGCTGCGCGACCAGCCGAGCGTCTGGAAGCCCAGGCCGCGCACCATCTCGGCCGCGCGCGTGCCCATGGTGCCGAGGCCGAGGATGCCCACGCAGGTATCGGTCGCGCTGCGCTCGGTCTCGAAGCTGTCCCAGCGGCGCGCGGCCTGCTGGCGCACCGAGCGCTTGAGGTCGCGCAGCAGCGCCAGCGACGCCATGCAGACGTACTCGCCCATGCGCTGCGCGGCCTCGGGCGTGACGGCGCGCAGCAGCGGCACGTGGCGCGGCCAGGTCGGGTCGCAGGTGATGTGGTCGGCGCCGGCCGCGGTGCTGAGGATCAGGCGCAGGTTCGGCAGCGCGGCGAGCCGGCCGGCTTCGGGCTGCCAGACGAGCGCGTAGGCGACGTCTTCGGGCGCGACGCTCGCGTCGTTCCACCAGCGCACGTCGAGGCCGGCGGCCTCGGGCGATTCGGTGGCCGCTACATCTGCAAAGTGCGCGAAGTGCGAGCGCCATTCGTCGACGGCCGCCTCGCCGCCGGACTTCACCAGCAGGACGCGGGGCCGGGTCGTCGCGGTGCCGGCGCTCATTTCGCCTTGGCGAGCGCGGCGTCGCGGATCTGCGTGAGCGAGGCGCCCGGCGTGATCGCCTCCGGGTCGATCAGGCAGTGCAGGATCGACGGCTTGCCGCTGGCCCGGGCCCGCGCCAGTGCCGGGCCGAATTCCTCGGTCGTCTCGACACGTTCGCCGTGCCCGCCGAAGACCTCCGCATAGCCGCGGAAGTCGGGGTTCTTGAGCTTCGTCGCGCTCACGCGGCCCGGATAGCTGCGCTCCTGGTGCATGCGGATCGTGCCGTACATGGCGTTGTCGAGCAGCACCACGATGATCGGCAGGCCGTACTGCACGGCGGTCGCGAATTCCTGGCCGTGCATCATGAAGTCGCCGTCGCCGGCGAACACCACGACTTCGCGCTCCGGCCACAGCCGCTTCGCGCCGACGCCCGCGGGCAGGCCGTAGCCCATTGAGCCGCTGGTCGGCGCGAGCTGGCTCGCGAAG
>JAKONL010000455.1 GCA_022701965.1 Burkholderiaceae bacterium
GCGCTCACGCGCATCGCGCGCGACAACGGCCAGACGCTGCGCGTGCTGGAGTCGGTGGAAGCCGTCAACGACGACCAGAAGACCGTGCTGACCGACAAGGTCTTCGCACGCTTCGGCGCCGACCTGAGCAAGCACAAGTTCGCGCTCTGGGGCCTGGCCTTCAAGCCGAATACCGACGACATGCGCGAGGCGCCGAGCCGCGTGGTTATCGATGCGCTGCTGCGCGCCGGCGCGACCCTCGTCGCCCACGACCCGATCGCCGTGGCCGAGACGCGCCGCGTGCTGGCGCTCGACTTCGCCGACGCGCCCGAGCTCCTCGAACGCATCACCTACGTCAAGGAAGCCGTGGGCGCGCTGGAAGGCGCGGACGCGCTCATCATCGTGACCGAGTGGAAGGCCTATCGCAGCCCGAACCTCGAACGCCTGAAGTCGGTGATGAAGTCGCCGGTGATCTTCGACGGCCGCAACCTCTACGAGCCGGGCCTGATGAAGGAAGCCGGCATCGTCTACCACGGCATCGGACGCAACAGCGTCTGAAACCGGTTGAATCCGCGGGCCCGTCGCAGCCGTATCCGCTGCATGGCCCTCCCCGCAGCACAATCGACGCATGACTGCCCCCCTTCCGGATGCCGAGTTGATGATGCTGCTCGATCGCGTGGGGCAGCGCGACGAAGCGGCGCTTCGCCTGCTCTACGAGCGCGTTTCGCCCCGGCTCTTCGGTCTCGCGCTGCGCGTGGTCCGGCAGCGCGACTGGGCCGAGGACGTGCTGCAGGAAGCCTTCATCACGATCTGGCGCGTGGCGGGCGACTACCGCAGCACGCTGAGCCCGCCGCTGGCCTGGATGGGCCTGATCGTGCGCAGCCGCGCGCTCGACCTGCTGCGCCGCAAGACCGCCGACCGGACCCAGCTCACGCAGGAGTTCGACGAGATGATGGCCGACACGCTGGAGTCGGATGCGCGCGATCCGATGGATCTCGCCGACGCGAGCGAGCAGGCCTGGGCCCTGCGGCAATGCCTGCAGCAGCTCGAAGGCCCGCAGCGCGAAGTGGTCAGCCTCGCCTACCTGCGCGACCTGAGCCATGGCGAACTGTCGGCTCAGCTCGGATTGCCGCTCGGCACCGTCAAGACATGGATCCGCCGCGGGCTCGAGAAACTGCGCATCTGCATGACGCGCTACGCATGAGGCTCGCGACATGAATCTTTCCCGCTCCTCCGAACGCCTCGAGCTGCTAGCGGCGAGCTATGCGCTCGGCACGCTGCGCGGCGGCGCCCGGCGCCGTTTCGAGGCCGTGGCGCGCGAACAGGCGCCGGTGCGCGCCGCCGCGCTGATCTGGCAGGGACGCCTGTCCAGCATGACCGAGCTGCAGTCCGGCGTGGTGCCCGACGACGCGGTGTGGACCCGCATCCGCAACATGATCGATGTCGAGAAGTCCGGCCAGGCGCTGCAGCGGCAGCGCGCCGCCTCGGCCGCCGACTCAGCACGCGCGTCGGCGACGCCCGGCGGCTGGCTGCGCAGCCTGGCGCTCTGGCGCGGCGCGACCGCGGCGGGCGCGCTGGCTACCGCGTTCGCCGTCGTCGTCGGCATCGGCCTGCGCGACGAGTTGCGCAACGCCCCCGCCGTGCAGTACGTGGCCGTGCTGTCGGACGACAAGTCGGCCGCATCGATGCTGGTCACGTTCGACGCCGGCAAGCGCCAGCTCACGCTGCAGCGCGTAGGCAGCTACAGCGAAGGTCGGGACAAGTCGCTGCAGCTGTGGGCGCTGCCGCCCGGCGGCGCGGCGCCCCGCTCGCTCGGCGTGCTGGGCGACGCGCCGGCGCTGCGCCTGACCGCCTCCGAGGCCGACGTGCGCGCCGTGCCGGCCCTGGCGATCAGCCTGGAACCGAAAGGCGGCGTACCGAGCGAACGCGGTCCGACCGGGCCGGTCCTGTTCAAGGGCCCGCTGATCGAGAAGACGCTCTGATCCCCATCGAGCGAGATTTCGTTAACATTTTGTCGCCGATCCGCCGGGAACTTGCCAACCCGGGCCGCTCCAAGAACGTTTCCGACTTCATGGTGCCCATGAATCCTTCACGATCCGTACGCCTGGCGTTCACCGCCATCTGCCTGGGCCTCGCGGCCTTCGGCGCGCAATCCGAACGCCTGCCCGCCTACCAGGGCGCAACGCCCGTCGTGCAACCGTCGCCGGAATACACGGCGGCGGCCACGCGCTGGAAGAGTTCGCTGTCGGCCTTCGCCGATTCGGACAAGGCGGCGGCCCCGGCGTCGGACGGCGTGCTGTTCGTGGGCAGTTCGACGATCCGCTTCTGGACCCATCTGGCGCAGGACTTCCGCCAGATCCCGGTGGTCATCAACCGCGGCTTCGGCGGCTCGACGATGAACGACTGCAGCCTGTTCACCAGCGAGCTGGTGCTGCGCTACAAGCCGCGCCACGTGCTCGTCTATGCGGGCGACAACGACCTGGCGGAGGGCCGCACGCCGATGCAGGTCATGGAGAGCTTCGCGCGATTCGCTTCGACCGTGCGTGCCGAACTCCCGGACACGCGCATCAGCTACATCTCGATCAAGCCCAGCCCGTCGCGCGAGTCGCTGCTGCCGAAGATCCGGGAGACCAACGACATCATCTCCGCCTACGTCCGCACGCTGGCCAACAGCGAGTACATCGACATCTTCACCCCGATGCTCGGCGCCGACGGTCGTCCGCGTGCGGAGCTGTTCATCGCCGACCGCCTGCACATGAACGAGGCCGGCTACCGGCTCTGGCAGACGGTGATCTCGTCGCACGTGATGGAGGGCCGCGCGATGGCCGGCGTTTCTTCGGCACCGCCGGTGCTGCTGGCCAACGAAACGGCCGGCGCCACGCCGGTCGTGCTCAGGAAGCCCTGAGCGGCCGTTCGGTCCGGGCCGCTGCTGCCGCGGCCTTGCGCTCGTCGACCCACAGCGTCGCGCGGGCCACGGCGTAGAGCCCGGCGAAGACCACCACCAGCAGCAGCGCGTCTCCCCACCAAGGCCGGGCGGTCTGGCTGCTGCCGAAGAACGCAAGCACCATCAGCACCGCGACCAGATGGGCGCAGAACACCGGCAACGACGCGGAGCCCATCGCCTCGAGCCAGTGAAGGCGCGGAATCCTGCGCGCGAGCGCGGGCCCGAAGCCGACCGTGACCACGCCCAGCGCAACGAGGTTGACGATGCGCAGCGGTCCGAGCTGCCACTTGTCGAACAGCATGTTGAGATGATCGTTGGCGCCGAACGCGGCCTGCCCGTTCGGCCCGTGGTGGCGCCAGTAGAAGCCGTACAGCGCGGTCGCCGTGGCCACGGCGAGCAGCCAGGCCGGAATCCGCAGCGGCCGCGCGCCGGGCGCGTTGCGGCTCGCGCCGAGCCAGAGCCCCATGAACCAGAGGAACTGCCAGGCATAGGCGTTGAAGGCACCCATCTCCTGGAACGGCACCGGCAGGCCGGTCGCATCGACGACGTTGCGGTAGATCCATTCGCTGAACCCGAACTGCGCCGCAGCCCAGATCGCGGTGCTCGCGAGCGCCACGACGAGCCAGCCGTGGCGCATCGCGTACGCCAGCACCCAGGGGCTCAGCAGCATGAAGAAGATGTACATCGGCAGGATGTCGAGCAGCGCCGGTTCATAGACCAGCAGCAGGCCGAACAGGAAGCCGTCGCGCGGCTGCACGAGGTAGAACGACATCAGGTCCTTCACCGCCGGCTGGTCGATGCGCAGGCCGACGGCGGCGATGAAGGTGAAGAGGAACAGCAGCGTCGCCGCCTGCGCCATGTAGATCTTGAGGGCGCGCTGCAGGAAGGCGGTGCGCATCGCGTCGACGCCGTCGCGGTAGCCCAGGCGGCTGTAGACCAGCCCCGACATGAAGGCCGACAGCAGGACGAAGCCCTCCGCGGCCGAGACGAAGCCGAAGGGCTGCCCCAGCGGGTCGGTGAGGCGCGTGGGCAGGTGCGTGACCGTCATCAGCACCAGCATCAGCCCGCGCAGGGCATCGATCTCCCAGTAGCGCGTCGCCGCAGGCGTGGGCGCCGCCGCTGCCATGCCTCAGTGCGACTGCGTGGCAGCGCCGGCGGGCACCATCAGGTCCCGGATGGCGCCGACGACGGTGTCGCCGTAGGCCTTCCAGGAATAGCCGGCCGCATGGTGGGCCGCCTGCTCCTTCATCGCAACCAGCTCGGGACGGTGTTGGTTGAGCCAGGCGAGCTTCTCGGCGATCTTCTCGGGCGAGCGGATCGGCACCAGGAATCCGGTTCGGCCCTCGATCACCAGGTCGGCGCCGCCGGTGTTGGGCGTGATCACGACCGGCAGGCCCTGGCTCATGGCCTCCTGCATCACCAGCGCGCGACCCTCGACGATCGACGGCAGGCAGAACACGTCGCAGCTGCGCATCAGCTCGAGCACCTCGCCGTGCGGGCGGCTCCGCTCGTGCTTGAGCCCGGCGTACTGGCTCTGGTAGAACGCCGGGTCGGCCATCGGCGAGCCCAGCGCGATGAGTTCGATGTTCTCGCTCTTGAGCAGGTTCATGGCCTGCATCAGATCGCCCAGACCCTTGCGCTGCCCCATCTGGCCGGCGAAGAGCACGCGCAGCGGACGCGAACGGTCGAGCGCGGCGTCCGACCAGCCGCCATTCCAGCGCGGCGGCGTGCCGAAGGGAGACATCACGCACGCCTTGTGCGCCGCCGACGCCGGCAGCGAATCGCGCACGAACTGGCTCGCCACGACGACCAGGTCGGCCTCGGCCAGCTCCTGCGTCTTGCGGTCGCGTTTCTCGGACGAATCCAGCAGGCCGCCGCCGAGCGTCGCCGCCCACTGCGGCAGGCGTTCGCTTTCCTCCCGCATCAGCTTGCGGCCGAGCTCCCAGTACGCGATCGGCAGGTCGTAGACGCGCCGGATACCCAGCGTCTTGGCGCGGCGAAACGTGTGGAGCGCGCTGTCCTCGTAGGCGTAGACAGCGCCGAGCGGCTCGCGCGCATGCACGCTGCGGAGCGAGCCGGCGACGAAACGGTCGAAATCCTGGAACACGGCGTCGCCCGATGCGAAGCCTGCTTCGTGCCGCAGCGCCGACCTGAAGCCCAGCATCCCGCAGGCCACGCGCGTGAGTTCGCGCCAGCGATGCTGCAGCAACTGATCGCGCGGGACGTCGAAGCGGCGTCGCAGCCACTCGCGGCGCATGCCCGCGGGCATCAGCCGGACCATGGCGCTCTGATGGTCGGCGGCCACGGTCGTCGCGAAGCGGGCCAGCAGGTCGGCGCGGGTCAGGGCATCGAGCATCGCCCGCACGTTTTGGTTGCCCGCAGGGTGGCTCAGCAGCACTTTCATAGCGCGCGATCATAGTGGAGCGGCCCACGTTTGCCGCGGCGTCCCGCCATTCGGGCGATGCGCTAACCTCGGCCGAGGAGGTTGGAGTGACTACTACAAGAACAGCATTCTTTCTGGGCGCATCACTGATGACCTTTGCGACGGCCGACGCGGCGGCGCTGCAGGTCGTCGGCCTGACGCCGCAGGGCGAGGTTTCGAGGGTCCGGCAGGTGGTCGCGAAGTTCGACGGAGCGGCCGTGAATTTCGGCGATCCGAAGGCGCCGGCGCCTTTCACGGTGTCCTGCGACGACGCGCGCGCCGGCAAGGGCACGGCACGCTGGACGGGCGAGCGGCAGTGGGTGTTCGATTTCGAGAACGACCTGCCTCCCGGCGTGCGCTGCACCGTGGACCGGGCGCCCGGTTTCAAATCGCCCACTGGAGAGGAAGTGAAGGCGCCGCAACGCCAGACGTTCACGACCGGCGGGCCCTTCGTGCGCAGCATCCGGCCGGGCGGCGGGCGCATCGACGAGACGCAATCCTTCGTGCTCGAGCTCAACGGCCCGGCCACGCTCGCGAGCCTGCGCGAGAACGTCTGGTGCGCGGCCGACGGCGTCGGAGAACGCATCCCGGTGCGGCCGATCGAGGGCGCCGAGCGCGACGCGCTGCTCGCGGCGGTCGATCGCGAGAAGGCCGCGCGCGCCGCGCCGCTGAATTTCGCGACCCTGCAATGCAACCGCACGCTGACCGCCGGCAGCCGGCTGCAGCTGGTCTACGGCAAGGGCGTCGCGACGCCGTCGGGTATCGCCAACGGCGTGGAGAAGCGCTTCGTCTACACGGTTCGCGAGCCCTTCGCCGTGTCCTTCACCTGCGAACGCGAGAACGCCCAGGCCGCCTGCCTGCCGCTGCGGCCGATGGAATTGCGCTTCAGCGCGCCGGTGGCGCAGAAGCTCGCCGGGCAGATCCGGATCAAGGGCGGCGGCAAGACGCTGGAGCCGACGTCCGACGCAACGGGTGGGGGTGACGACGCCGTCGTCGATTCGCTGACCTTCGCGCCGCCCTTCGCCGCCGAGACGAAGTTCGCCATCGAACTGCCGCCGAAGTTCCAGGACGCCTCGGGCCGCGCGCTGGCCGCGCCCGAGAGCTTCCCGCTCGCCGTCGCGACCGGCGCGATGCCGCCGCTGGCCAAGTTCGCCGCCTCGCCCTTCGGCGTGATCGAACGCCTGGCCGAGCCCGACGGCGTGGCGATGATGCCGGTCACCGTGCGGCGGGTGGAGCCCGCGCTGCGCGTGCAGGCCTACAGCCCCGGCCGGGTCAGCGACATGACTCCGAAGACCGACGCGGAGATCATCGCCTGGCTGCGCAAGGTGCGGCGCTACGACACCTATTCGATCGACCGCAGGACCGCCGCGCGCGACCTCGGCGGCGCCCTGCCCCCGGTCATCGACAAAGACCAGCGCGACCGCGTGCAGACGCGCATGCTGTCGCTGCTCGCCGGCCAGCGCGACGTGAGGACGCTCGACATGCCCAAGCCGTCCGAGAGCGGCGACACGCGTCCCTTCGAGGTCATCGGCGTGCCGCTCGCGCCGGGCTTCCATGTGCTGGAGATCGCGTCGCAAAAGCTCGGCGACGCACTGCTCGACGAGCGCTACGGCGCCGGCCGCACGATGTACGTGCGCACCACGGCGCTGGCGACCAACCTGGCCGTGCATTTCAAGCTCGGGCGCGAGAACGCGCTGGCCTGGGTGACGACGCTCGACCGCGGCACGGTGGTGGCCAACGCGGCGGTGCGCGTATCGGACTGCCGGGGCCGCGAGGTCGCGCGCGGCACGACCGACGCGAACGGCGTCGCGACGCTCGCGGGCGTCGCACCGGACGCGCCGGGCTGCGCACCCACGGACGGCGAGGAAGACGGCGACTACGGCGCCAACGCCTATTTCGTCAGCGCCCGCGCCACGCTCACCGGCAAGGACGCGGGTAACGCGAAGGACGCCTCCCCCGTCGAGGACCTTGCCTTCACCTGGAGCGACTGGCAGCGCGGCATCGAGCCCTGGCGCTTCAACGTGCCGACCAGCCTGCAGGCCGAGCCCGACAGCGTGGCCCACACGGTGTTCGACCGCACGCTGCTGCGCGCCGGCGAGACGGTATCGATGAAGCACCTGCTGCGCAGCCAGACCGCCACCGGCTTCGGCCTGGTCGCCGAGCCGCCCGACACGCTGGTCGTCACCCACACCGGCAGCGGCCAGCAGTTCACGCAGCCGCTCGTGTGGCGCAGGACGGCGACCGGCGGGCAGAGCGCGGTCAACACCTTCGCGATTCCGCCGGCGGCCAAGCTCGGCGTCTACCAGGTCGCGCTGCGCCGGGGCAAGCCGGCGGGCGGCACCAGCGGCGGCGACGCCGAGGAAGACAGCGCCCGCAGCTACGACAGCGGCAGCTTCCGCGTCGAGGAATTTCGTCTGCCCGTGCTCGAAGGCCGTGTCGTGCCGAGCGACAAGGGCCCGCTGGTGGGCGTCACCGCCGTGCCGGCCGACGTGCAGATCAACTACGTCGCCGGAGGCGGCGCTGCCAACCTGCCGGTGCGCGTGTCGGCGATGGTGCGCGGCAAGACGCTGGACTTCGCCGACCACGACGGCTTCACGTTCTCGCCGCCGCGCAGGGACGACAGCGGCGGCGGCGCCGCCCCGGGTGCCGACGAGGACGCTTCGGCATCCGCCGATACGCGCGTCGTCGCCGACAAGCTGCCCGTCGTGCTCGACCGCAACGGCGCCGGCAAGGTGACCGTCGACAAGATCCCGCTGGCCCGGGCGACGCCGCGCGAGCTGCTGCTGGAGGCGACCTATGCCGACCCGAACGGCGAGGTGCAGACCCTGCGCAGCACGCAGACGCTGTGGCCGGCCGCGGTGGTCGCCGGCCTCAAGACCGAAGGCTGGATATCGACCGGCAAGAAGCTGCGCTTCCAGGCGCTGGCGCTCGACGTCGCGGGCCGGCCCCAGGCCGGCGTCAGGCTGCAGGTCGACGCGGTGGCGCGCATCACGACCACCAGCCGCAAGCGCATGGTCGGCGGCTTCTATACCTACGACAACAAGACCGACGTGAAGCCGCTCGGCGGCATCTGCAGCGGCACCAGCGACGCGCGCGGCCTGCTGTCGTGCGAAGCCGACATGAAGGAAGCCGGCGAGGTCGAGCTGATCGCGACGGCGACCGACAAGGCGGGCCGCGAGAGCAAGGCCGCGAGTTCGGTCTACGTCACCCGGCAGGGCGAACTCTGGTTCGGCGGCGAGGACAACGACCGCATCGACGTGCTCCCGGAAAAGAAGAACTACCAGCCCGGCGAGATCGCGAAGTTCCAGGTGCGCAGCCCGTTCCGCTTCTCGACCGCGCTGGTGTCGGTGGAACGCGAAGGCGTGCTGGAAACGCACGTGATGCGGCTCGACGGCCAGGACCCGACGGTGTCGCTGAAGGTGCGCCCCGAGTGGGGCCCGAACACCTACGTCAGCGTGCTGGCGCTGCGCGGACGGCTGCGCGACGTGCCCTGGTACAGCTTCTTCACCTGGGGCTTCAAGGCGCCGCGCGAATGGTGGACGGCGTTCTGGTACGACGGCAGGGAATACGTCGCGCCGACCGCGCTGGTCGACCTCAGCAAGCCGGCCTACCGCTTCGGCGTGGCGGAGATCCGCGTCGGTACCGACGCGCACCGGATCGACGTCAAGGTGGCGAGCGACCAGCCGAGCTATCCGGTGCGCGGCAAGGCGCAGGTCACCGTGTCGGCGCGCCTGCCCGACGGCCGGCCGGCCGCCGGGGCCGAGGTCGCGCTCGCGGCGGTCGACCAGGCATTGCTCGAACTGCTGCCCAACGACAGCTGGAACCTGCTGCAGGCGATGCTCCAGCGGCGCAGCTGGGGCGTGTCAACGTCGACCGCGCAGATGGAGATCGTCGGGCGCCGGCACTACGGCAAGAAGGCCGTGCCGGCGGGCGGCGGCGGCGGCAAGGCGCAGACGCGCGAGCTGCTCGATACGCTGCTGCTGTGGAACCCGGCGGTGGTCCTCGACGCCAACGGCCAGGCGACGATCACCGTGCCGCTCAACGACGCGCTGACCACCTTCCGCATCGTTGCCGTGGCCGACGCCGGCACCGGCCTGTTCGGCACCGGGCAGACCACGATCCAGGCCACGCAGGACCTGCAGATCGTGAGCGGCCTGCCGCCGCTGGTGCGCGAGGGCGACCTGTTCCGCGCGCAGGTCACGTTGCGCAACACCACGCAGAAGGCGATGAAGGTGGAGGCGACGCCGCGCGCCACCCTGCTGACGCTGGACGCGCAGACGGTCGACATCCCGGCCGGCGAATCGCGCGAGCTGGCCTGGAACGTCACCGCGCCCACGCAGCTCGCGCAGACGCGCGCAGAAGCCATCCTCTGGGAGATCGAGGCCCGGGACATTTCGGCCGGAAGCGGCGCGAAGGACGCCGCACGCGATGCGCTCAAGATGCGCCAGCGCATCGTGCCCGCCGTGCCCCTCACCGTGCAGCAGGGCACGCTGGTGCAGCTCGACGGCGCCTTCGCGCTCGACGTGGCGCCGCCCGCCGACGCCCTGCCCGAGACCGGCGACAAGCGCGGCGGCCTGCGGATGTCGCTGCAGCCCCGGCTGGCCGACGGCATGCCCGGCGTGCGCGACTGGTTCGCCAACTATCCGTTCATCTGCCTGGAGCAGAAGACTAGCAAGTCGATCGGCCTGCGCGACGCGAAGCTCTGGCAGGGCGTGGTCGCGCAGATGCCCGGCTACCTCGACGGCGACGGGCTGGCGAGCTACTTTCCGCCGCGCGACGGCGAGGCCGACCGCGGCAGCGACACCCTCACCGCCTACCTGCTCGCGGCCACGCACGAGGCGTCCGCCATCGACCCGGCCTTCGCGCTGCCCGAGGACGTGCGCGCGCCGATGGAGGCCGGCCTGATCGCCTTCGTCGAAGGCCGCATCCAGCGCGAGTTCTGGAGCCCGCGCAAGGACCTCGACGTGCGAAAGCTCGCCGCGCTGGAGGCGCTGTCGCGCTACGGCAAGGCCCGCGGCAGCATGACGACGAGCATCGCGATCGCGCCCAACCAGTGGCCGACCGGCGCGGTCGTCGACTGGCTGCAGATCCTGCGACGCGTGGCCGACGTGCCGCAGCGCCAGCAGCGCCTCGAAGAGGCGGGCAACGTGCTGCGCGCGCGGCTCTCGTACCAGGGGACGAAGGTCGTCTTCAGCACCGAGCAGGACGACTACTGGTGGTGGCTGATGACCAGCGGCGACGTCAACACCGCGCGCCTGCTGCTCGCGGTGATGGACGACCCGGCCTGGAAGGACGACATCGGCAGGCTCGCGAGCGGCTTCATCGGCCGCCAGAAGAACGGCGCCTGGCAGACCACCACGGCCAACCTCTGGGGCGGGCTGGCGATCGAGCGCTTCTCGAAGACGTTCGAGAGCGCGGCGGTCGCCGGGAACACCACGGCGACGCTGCGTCCCGCTGTGGCGCCATCGGGGGCGGCGACCGGCGGCGATGCGGCGGGGACTTCGGCGAGCGTCGACTGGCGCAAGGCCGACCACGCCATGTTCCTGCCGTGGAAGTCCACGGCCAGGCAGACGCTGAGCGTGGACCATGCCGGCACTGGCAAGCCGTGGCTCACGCTGCAGTCGATCGCGGCGGTGCAGCTGAAGGCGCCGTTCTCCGCCGGCTACGCGATCAGGAAGACCGTCGCCCCGGTCGAGCAGGCGGTGGCCGGCCGCTACACGCGCGGCGACGTGCTGCGCGTCACGCTCGAGGTGAACGCGAGCGCCGACATGACCTGGGTGGTGATCACGGACCCGATCCCGGGCGGCGCGACCATCCTGGGCGGCGGCCTGGGCCGCGATTCGCAGATCGCGACGCAGGGCGAGAAGAAGAGCGGCGCCGGCTGGCCGGCTTTCGAGGAACGCGGCTTCGAGTCCTTCCGCAGCTACTACGAGTACCTGCCCAAGGGCACGGTGAAGATGGACTACACCGTGCGCCTGAACAACGTCGGCGACTTCGCCCTGCCGCCGAGCCGGGTCGAGGCGATGTACGCGCCCGAGATGTTCGGCGAGGCACCGAACGCGCGGGTGAAGGTCGAGGCGGCCGCGCGCTGACGGCGACCTGCTCAGACGTCCCGCGCCGGCGGGTCGATGAGGTGTCGGGTCGGTTCGTTCATCTCGATCCCGGCGCCCGGGTCGCCCAGTTCCAGCGCCGTGTCCCGGCGGCCGATGCCCTGGATGCCTTCGGCCGCGGCCTGCGCCGCGGGCCCCGTTCCCACCGCAGCGGTCGTCCACAGGGCGAAGACGGGTGCCGATGCGACGGTGTTCACGGCCTGGCCCACGAACTCGGTGGCCACGGGCCCGTAGCCGGCGTTCTCCATCGCGTGGGTGGCGGCGGACTTGGCTGCGGCCACGCCCGCGAAGCCGGCACCGAGCACACCGGTCTGGACCATCTGGGCCGGCTTGAAGAGACTCTGCACGGCACCGACCGAATGGGTGGCCACGTCCAGCGGAAACCGCAGGGCGCGGACGCCGCCGTTCCTGAGCTGGGTGCCCCAGGTGGCGCTGTCGAGCTGCCTGTAGAGGCTCTCCCAGTTCCGCTGGCCGAAGAAGAGCGCCGGTCCTTCCTGGGCGTTCATCTGGTCGAACCTGCGCATCGCCATGTACGCGCCGGCGCCCGCCAGCGGACCGCCGGCCGCCGCGATCGTCGTGTCCGCCGTGGACTTCGCGGCCTTGCCCGCCGCGGCATAGACCGCGGGAACCGCCGCGGTGCGAACGGCGTTGCGCAGCGTGTAGGTCTGATAGGCGGCGCCCGTCTGCAATGCATGTTTCCAGAATGCGGGTGCCTTGTCTTCCAGCGCCTCGCGCATCACGTCCTCGAGCGAGGCGGCACCCGGCTTGAGCCATCGCGCGTTGTGCGTGCCCGTCGTGAGCAGGGAGGTCCCGGCGTTGTCGGCGACCGCGCTCTCGATCCCCGCCATCAGGCCGGTGCCTGAAGGCGATCCCTGGGCCGGCGCCGTCAGGGCCGCTGCCGTGTCGATCGCCACGGTCGCGCCGGCGAACGGCAGGGAATTGACCGCACCGGTGGTCGCGACGGCAAGCCAGTCGAACTGGTTCGCCTTCTCGACGTTGGCTGCGATGCGCTCGGCCGTGTGCTGCATGGCGACCAGCGCATCGGTACGCTGGCCGATCAGGTCCGCGAACGCCATCCGGTTGTCGTCGTTCACGTAGGGTTCGAAGTAGCCGCCGAGCATCGACTGGATCTGGCCGCGCTCGTCGATGGGTATCGCGACATTCGCGATGCCGGTCGCGGCGGACGATTCTGCCGGCCGGGTCCAGGCCGGTGCCTGATGGACGAAGCCGGTCTGCGGTGGTGGGGTCACGGACGGCCATTGCATGGGCGTGGGAACGGGCACGTTCGACACCGGTGCGGCTTGCTCGCGCGTGAAGGGCGGCGGCTGGTTCACCGCGGGCGATGTGAAGGCCGGCATGCCGGTGTTCGCCAGGAGGTGCGCGGCACTGCCGACGTTGCCTTGGGCGCTGGGAAGTATCGGGTCGTTCATGTCTCTCCTTGTTTCTCGTTCGGCCGGCAGGAAGACGAAACCATCGTGTCGACCGGTCGCAACAACTCGAAATAAGCTGTCACCGGGAAAATATCCCCGCCGTTGCCGACGCAATTTAGGAAACTTCCGAAAAGAAATTAATGCTTTCGTACGACAAAAAATTGCTTTCGCCGGGGCGGACCCTGGGTCGCGAAACGCGGTCGACGCCGTCGCTCCTTGCATTGCGTTCGCTGCGGCAGGCCGTCGTCGTCTGCATCGTCGCAGCGTCCGCGTCGGCCTGGGCCACCGGCGGCTTCGAACAGGTGCGGCAGGAATTCCGACCTTCGGACACGGCGGTCCTCGATCGCGACGGCGTGCTCCTGCAGCGCCTGCGCACCGATGCCACCGTCCGGCGCGGCCGGTGGGTCGATCTGGCCGACATCTCGCCGGCCATGCGTACCGCCATGGTGTTCAGCGAGGACCGCCGCTTCCACGAGCACAGCGGTGTCGACTGGCGCGCCGTTCCTTCGGCGGCATGGGGCAATCTGTGGAACACGCGCACGCGCGGCGCATCGACGCTCACGATGCAGCTCGCCGGCCTGCTCGACGACGACCTGCGGCGCGGCAGCGGCGGTCGCAGCCTCGCGCAGAAGGTCGGACAGGCGGTCGCGGCCACTCGACTCGAGCGCGAATGGCGCAAGGACCAGATCCTGGAGGCATACCTCAACCTGGTGCCGTTCCGGGGCGAAATCGTCGGTATCGATGCCCTG